>JAFACJ010000268.1 GCA_023425615.1 Actinomycetes bacterium | reverse complement strand
GACCTCGGCAGGACGCCGGCCGGCACGGTCAACACCCAGGCGGCGCTGGGGCGGGTCCTGCTCGATCTGACCCGGCGGGCGCCGGAGGCCGCGCGCCGGATCGTCACCGTCAGCCCGGACGTCAGCTCCAGCACGAACCTGGGCGGCTGGGTCAACAAGGTCGGCGTGTGGTCGCCCGACGAGCGCCGCGACTGGTTCGCCGACGACAGCGAGACCATCCTGCACTGGACCGAGACGCCGGCCGGCCAGCACATCGAGCTCGGTATCGCCGAGGTCAACCTGGTGAGCCTGCTCGGCGAGCTGGGAGCCACGTGGAGCAGATGGGGGCAGCCGCTGCTGCCGATCGGCGTGGTCTACGACCCGTTCGTCGAGCGGGCGCTGGAGCCGTGGTCCTACGGGATCTACGCGGGCGGGCAGTCCATCCTCGTCGGCACCCCCTCGGGCGTCACGCTCGCGCCCGAGGGCGGCGCCCACCAGTCGATCAAGACGCCCTCGATCGGGCTGGAGCAGCCCGGCTGCGTCGCCTACGAGCCCGCGTTCGCCATCGACACCGAGTGGACGCTGCTGGCGAGCCTGGCGAGGCTGGGCCGGCCCGATGGGACCTCGGCCTACCTGCGGCTGTCCACCCGCGCCATCGACCAGGACCTGGCCGCGGTCCCCGAAGACCCCGCCGCGCGGGAGCGGCGCCGCCGCCAGGTCGTCGCGGGCGGCTACGTCCTGCGGCGCTCGGCCGGTCCCGCCGTCGCCATCGCCGTGATGGGCGCGGTGGTGCCCGAGGCGCTGGAGGCCGCCGAGCGGCTGGAGCGGATGGGCTTCGCGACCGACGTGATCTGCGTGACCAGCCCGGACCTGCTGTACCGGGCGATGCGCGCCGGGCACGGCCACGACGACGCCGACACCTGGATCCTTGACCAGCTGTTCCCCGCCGACCGGGCGGTGCCGCTGGTGACCGTCCTGGACGGGCATCCGCACACCCTGACGTTCCTCGGCACGGTCAACCGGGTCCCCACCACGAGCCTGGGCGTGACGCGCTTCGGCCAGTCCGGATCCCTCGAGGACGTCTACCGCTACCACGGCCTGGACGCCCACGGCATCGTGTGCGCGGCGCTCGACCTGGTCGACTGACCGCGCCCCGATCGCGGCCACCAGTTCGTCCGCGTGCCCGCTGCGGCCTGCGGTGGCGGACCTGCCCCTCCCGCAGCCTTGGAAGCCGTCTCCGAAGGCCTGGCGGCCGGGATATCGCGGCGTCCGGTGATGGAGATTGTGGCGGCGCACAGTCTTCCGCCCTCTTGTTGCACCGGAATCTGCGCTGTTCCTAACGTGAGCGTTCCCGGACGCGCGAGAGGAAGAAGGGCGACGATGGCGGTCGATCCACGGAAAGAGGACTTGGAGCGGCTCACGGAGGAGGATCCCGGCGGGCCGGTGGTCATGCTCAACCTCCTGCGTTTCGCCCCGGGCGGCGAGGCGTCGTATCAGGAATACGCGCGGAGCACGAGGCCCTTCCTGAGCCGCTATGGAGGCAAGGTTCTGTATGCAGGGCAGGGATCCACGCCCCTGGTCGCCGAGGACGGCCAGAGCTGGGACGCCGTTCTCGGCGTGCAGTATCCGAGCCGGGACGCGTTCCTGCGCATGGTCGCCGATCCCGAGTACCGGAAGGTCACGGAACTGCGGACCAAAGCCTTGTCCGAAGCCGTCCTCCAGGCCACGATCCCTTGGCAGGCGTCCTCCACGGAGCATTGACGACACGCTCCCGGGAACCCGCGTGGTTCCTTATCGCGCGGGGCGTGGTCTAGCGGTGGGTGAGCCACCAGGTGGCGAGGCTGACGAGGCCGGCGCCGAGTGACGTGGCGGTGCCGCGGACGAGGGCGATGAGCGCGATACGTGTGAGCCGGTTGGTGAAGGTGTTCTTGGTGGGTTCCTTTTGGGTCATAGGCACATCATGTGCGCGCTGAATGTTCGGTTTCGAGATGGTTCAGGGATAACGGTAGATCCTGTTCGAGTGACCTGGTCGGGGGAGGTGGTGTTGGATGGTATTCCGAACGAATCCGAACGGCGGAGGGTGCCGGGATGGTTCAGATCGATCCTTCGCTGATTCGGACCAGTCGCGATCTGGCGGAGCAGCTGGCGGCGCTGTTCGATGAAGACCCGCGTGGCATGCAGCGGTTCGCCGCTGATGCCGGACTCGGTCAGGCGACGGTGCACGCCCTGGTGAACGGCACCACGGAGATCCCCCGGATCGGGACGCTGGAGCGGTTCGTGCGGGCCTGCGGCAGGGACCCCGGTCCGTGGCGGGCCGCGCGGGCACGGCTGGTCGCCGGTTTGCGGGAGGAGCGAGCGAGAGGTGACGCCGGTGGGCTCGCTGAAGCCGATGCGCTCGCGCTGCCGGCCTTCCGGGGAAGGGCGGGGGAAGGCGCCGTGATGCCACTGGGCGTGCTGCTGATCGGCCGGTCTCCCGCGGTCGAGGAGGTGGAGCGGCTACTGGAACGGCATCCCCGTGCCACCGTGGTCGAGCGTGCTCAGTCCGCGGAGTATTCGTTCGAGGTCATGCGCAGGATGCGGACGGGCACCGCCGTCGATGCGATCTTCATCGATCCGCTCGCCGACACGTACGACCCCCATCAGGCGTCGCTGCTCATTCTCGAAACAAGGCTCGGCCTTCCGGATATCGCGTTCGCGCTCCTCGTGTCGCAGCCGGTCCTCGATCGCGCGAAGCACGAATTCCCCTCGGAGCTGCGATCGCGTCTCGACCACTACTATCGCGTCGATACCGATCTCGAGGGCGTATCGCTCGCACAGTCCGTCGATGCGGCGGTTGACAGATGCCTGGCCTGGAGAGAGAAGTCCGGCAGGCGAAGGCCGAGTTCTCTCTATGAGTACGATGTCGCGCTTTCCTTCTCAGGGGCGCAGCGTGATTTCGCCGAGGAACTCGCGACGCTGCTGAGGATGCGGGGCGTCCGCGTCTTCTACGACGATGATGAGCGACCGCGCCTATGGGGAAAGAACCTCTATACGACTTTGTCGGAGATCTATACGGAGAAGGCGCGCTACTGCATCATCCTCGCCTCAAGCCAGTACCGCGAGAACATGTGGGCCGTACACGAACGCAGCGCCGCTCAGGCCCGTGCCCTCGCATCGCGGGACGCGGAGTACATCCTGCCGATCCGGTTCGACGATTCCGTCGTCCCGGGACTGCCGCACACCGTGGCCTATCTCCCCAGCGCGCTCGGAGCAGCCGAGATCGCAGAGATCTTCATTCGCAAACTGGGCTCGGTCATGTAGGGAGGACGTTCAAGCCTCGGCTTCGCGGTCAGGCTGCGGAGCCGGAGGCCGCTCGCCGTCCTGGGGCGGTGAGGCGAGGAGCAGGACGGCGAAGAGGGACATCAAGACCGCGATGGAAGCGGCCAAGGCGAGGCGCTCTGACGTCTGGAAGACGGCGGTGAGCACGGAGGTGGGGATACCGGGCACGGCGGCGTACAGGAGACGGCGGCGCCCGCCTCGGGAGATGGCTCGGAAGGCCAGCAGAAGGCTGGACAGGAGCAGGCTGCAAGAGGTGAGCAGCAGGGTGACGCGGATGGGGGAGTCCAGGTCCTGGTCGTCGCCGAGGAGGGCGAAGGAGAGCCAGAGCCACGCGTTGACGATCCAGCCCGCGGCCGTGGGGACGAGCGCGGCCGCCGCGGCGAAGCCGAGCTTGCCCTTGGGAGGGCGGCCGTCGGGGAGCAGTACGAGGAGCACCGCCAGGAGGCCGACGGCGCCGGGGGCCGCTACGAGCGAAGCGAACAGGCCACCGGGGTTGACGCGGAACCCGAGGCCCGCCAGAGCGATGAGGGCGAAGACCAAGGAGAGGCCGGTGAAGATGCCGCCGATCGTCGGTGCCTTCCAGCGCAGGCACAGCAGCCAGCCCGCGGTGGCGCAGACAGGAGCGACGAGCATGGCCGCGGGCAGTTCGAAACCGTAGTTCCACCGGACGGTGCCGGGATCGCCCTCGGGCGGCTGGACCACTCCGGAGCACGCCTCCGCGGTCGCGCACAGGAGCACACCGCCGAGCACGATGTGCAGGATCACCCGTTCCCACCGGCGCGCGCTCACCCGCGCCTCCCGTAGCCGTCGTTTTCCCGCCCGCAGGAGACGACCTTCCCCCGTGCGCCGGGGATCGCCCTGTCGAACGACACGGCATGAGAGGTGCGGAAGGCCATCGGCATCCCGGCATGCTGACGGGCGGCACGACCCCCCGCACAGGGACCACGGTCCCGACCCGGCGAGGCGCCCCTACCCCCTGGACGCCCGATCGTCGCCGCTCAAGCCTTGTCGTCGTGCGGCTCGTGTGGTGCGGCAAGGCCGTCGAGGATGGCTCGGATGCCGAGTTCCCAGCGGCGGTCGACGGACGCGGGGCTGGTGCCCAGGCGGCGGGCGGTCTCGGCGGCGGCCAGCCCTTGGGTGAAGGCGGTCAGGACATGGGCCACGTCGATGACGTCGCCCTGGAGCAGTCCGGCGTCGATGCAGCGCTGGACGTGGCCGACGATGAGGTTCCGGACGGAGGCGCCGGCCTCGAGTTCGGCCTGTTCGGGGTCGAAGTCGCTGAAGGGGCGGGAGAACATCACCTCGGCCAGGATGGGGTTGTCCCGCACGAAGGCACGGTGGACGGCGATCAGCTCGATCAGGTCGGCGCGCGGGTCGTCGGTGCCGACCAGCGTCTCCATGCGCTGGCGCAGCAGCCGGTAGCCGGTGAAGAACACCGCCCTGACCAGGCCGCTCTTGTCGCCGAAGAGCTCGTAGATCGCCGGTGTCGAGGTGCCCGCGGCGCGGGCGACGCTGCGGGCGGTGAAGCCGGAGACCCCGTCCTTGACCAGCAGCTCGACCGCGGCCGAGAGGACATGGTCGCGTAGTTCGGCGGTGCGCCGCTTCGGCCGGGGCATGACGCTCATTATGCCGGGCGGCGCGACTTCTCCCTCCAAATATCGTGACAACGTTACGGAACATCGTTACAGTCAAAGCCGTCAGCGAGTCCCCAGAAGCGAGGTCGATCCGACATGTCCGAAGAGACGCACCGCACCGTCGACACCCGAACGGAGCACCGGCCGGGCGGCACCGGCTCCGGTGAGCCGAACGGCGCCCGGGGCGCCGAGCGCAGCCGCACGATCACCTGGCACGAACTCGAACGGCACGCCCAGGCCGAGGCCGTCGCGATGTCCGGCCTCGAACTCCTCACGGCGATGAAGGAGGACCGGCTGCCCGCCTCCCCGATCGCCCGCCTCGCCGGCATCGAGGCGGTCCGCATCGAACCCGGCGACGTGGTGTTCGAAAGTGTCGCCGACCCCTCCTTCGACAATCCGATCGGCAACACGCACGGCGGATTCCTCTGCACCCTGCTGGACTCCGCCGCCGCCTCCGCCGTGCACACCACGCTCCCCGCCGGAGTGGGCTACACGTCGGTGGAGATCAAGGTGAGCTTCCTGCGCGCGGTCCGGGCCGGCGACCGACTGCTCGTCCACGGCTGGGTCACCAAGCCGGGCAGGAAAGTGGTCTTCGCGGAGGCCGACATCCGCGGCGCCGACGGAAAACTCCTGGCCACCGCCAGCACGACCTGCCTCATCCTGCGCGGCTGATCCCCGAGCCCTCCGGCCGGCGCGCGGGCTGGGGCTACTGATCCTGGAAGACGCTGGTGTCGAGGGTGGCGTCGACCCGGACGGTGCGCCGCGCGAACAGCCACCGGTCGCCGGAGGGCACCAGCTCGTCACGGTAGCGGCCCCAGTGGTCGGGGCCGTCCGCCGTCATCACCAGGAAGTAGGAGGAGGTACGGGCGAGCTCCGGGGTGAGCTCGTCGAAGCGGAGGTTGGTAACGAAATGCCGGACGAATCCGGCGCTTGAGCCGCGTTCGGTGGTCCCGGACAGAAACGAGATGATCGCCTCCCGTCCGCGAAGCGGCTCCTGGCCGACGATGTCGAGGACACCGTCCTCGTGGAAGGTCGCCACCATCTCGGCGATCCTGCCGCGGTCGCCGTTGTGGGTGTAGGCGGCCGTCGTGTCCCGTATCCGCTCACGGGCCACCAGTTCCCAGATCTCCATGCCGTTCCCCTTATGTCCGCTGATGATTTACAGCGTAAAGGCACCCGGCCGGACCGCGCCGGGGAACGGACGGCCGGATCGATCAGGAATCAAGAAGCGCAGGTCACGGGGCTGCAACTAGCGTGGTCGTCATGGACATCACCATTCACACGACCTTCCTCCCGCACGATGACCCGGAGGCGTCGCTGGCCTTCTACCGCGACGTTCTCGGCTTCGAGGTACGCAACGACGTCGGGCAGGGCAAGATGCGCTGGATCACGGTCGGTCCCGTCGGCCAGCCCGGCACGTCCATCCTCCTGGCGCCGCCGGCCGCCGACCCCGGGATCACCGAGGACGAGCGCCGCATGATCGCCGAGATGATGGCCAAGGGCACCTACGGCTGGATCCTGCTGGCGACCCCGGACCTCGACGGCACCTTCGAGAAGGTGCAGGCAGGGGACGCCGAGGTCGTCCAGGAGCCGACCCAGCAGCCGTACGGCATCCGCGACTGCGCCTTCCGCGACCCGGCGGGCAACATGGTCCGCATCCAGGAAGTCCGCTGAGCCGTCCGGCCATCGGTCGGATCATGACGGCCGACGTCGCGGGAGGTCTCCGCGGCGTCGGCCGCCTGCGTCGAGTGACCATTCGGTCCGCAGGCATCGAGGAAAGGAGTCCTCTCATGTGTCACCCCTCGTGGGGGCCCGCCCGCGCCGCCGCACAGCGGCTGAACGACCTCGCGCGGCTGCGTCGCGTTCGCGACCGGATCGACCGGGAGTACGCGCAGCCGTTGAACGTCGAGGCGCTCGCCCGAGACGCGCACATGTCGGCCGGGCATCTCAGCCGCCAGTTCAAGCTGGCCTATGGCGAGTCGCCGTACGCGTACCTGATGACGCGTCGCATCGAGCGCGCGGCGGCGCTGCTGCGCCGTGGCGACCTCAGCGTCACCGAGGTCTGCTTCGCGGTCGGCTGCTCGTCGCTGGGTACCTTCAGCACCCGCTTCACCGAGTTGTTCGGTATGCCGCCCAGCGCCTACCGGCGTCATGTGGCGGGCGCCGCGGCCGGGATGCCGCCGTGCGTGGCGAAACAGGTGACGAGACCGGTCCGGAATCAAGAAACACTGGTCACAGAGCCGCAACCAGCGTGATGACCATGACATTCATCGCATCCGTCACCCTCGGCGTGGACGACATCACGGCCGCCGACCACTCCTACACCACCGCCTTCGGACTGGACAGGACACCGGCCCCGCCACCCGCCGGATCGACGAGGTCGTCCTCCTGCTGCGCGGTGAACCGGGGGTTACGGGGCGATCCTCCCTGCGGCGGGTGCTCTTCCCGGTTTGCACCGCGGAGATGTCGGCGCGGTCTCCGCTCCGTCTCCTGCTTGGAATCGTAAAGTCACCGATACGCCGGTCATGACCTCCTCCCGGCGTGGGACCGTTTGTCTCCAGACCGGGCTCGCCGCCGGCGGTGAGGGCGAAGGTCCCCTGTCCATGGAGCCGGGTGTCGACGGCCGCCGCCGGGGTGATCGCTCGTGGTTCTCATGCGGAGGGACGGCCAGGGTGGGGCGGGACG
>JAFACJ010000192.1 GCA_023425615.1 Actinomycetes bacterium | reverse complement strand
CGTCCCGCCGCGGCGGCACTTCCCCTCGCCTTGGCCGCCGCGCTGAGCGCCGGCTGCCTGGACCGCGCGCCCGCGCCCGCGCCGACGCCCACCGCGTCCACGACCGTCCCCGCGCCCTCCCCCGGCTCCACCGCGGTGACGCCCACCAGGGAGTCCGCCGGAGACCCCTACGTGCCGGGCGACGGCAACGGCGGCTACGACGTCCTGCACTACGCCCTCGATCTGAAGATCGTCCCCAAGAACCGGCGGAAGGCGCTGGAGGGCACCGCCGTCATCAAGGCGCACGCACAGCAGGAGATGCTGGAGTTCAACCTCGACCTCACCGGCCTGGACGTCTCCCAGATCAAGGTCAACGGACGGAAGGCGACCTTCGACCGCGAGGGATCCGAACTCGTCGTCAAGCCGTCCGCCACGATCGCCGGCGGCAGCGACTTCACCGTCACCGTCGCCTACTCCGGCACCCCGCAGCCGGTCAAGGACCCCATCCTCGACACCTACGGATGGGTGAGCACCCCCGACGGCGTCGCCGTCGCCTGCCAGCCCAGCGGCGCCCACACCTGGTTCCCCTCCAACGACCACCCCAGCGACAAGGCGACCTTCGACATCACCCTGACCGTCCCGCAGAACCTCACCGCCGTCAGCAACGGGGAGAGCGGCACGGCGACCACGAAGAACGGGATGACCACCACCAGGTGGAGCGTCAAGCAGCCGATGGCCACCTACCTGGCCATGCTCGCCGTCGGCGACTTCAAGGTGAAGCAGGGCACCACACCCGGCGGCATCCCCATCCTGGTGGCGGTCGACTCCGGCATCCGCTCCCCCACGGTCGACGGGTTCTACGAGACCAAGGCGCGGATCACCGACGAGTGGGCCAAGCTCTTCGGCGACTACCCGTTTGACAGCACCGGCGGGGTCATCGACAACGCCGCGGTGAGCTTCGCGCTGGAGACCCAGTCCCGCTCGATCTACGGCGACTTCGAACCCTCCGAGGCGATCGTCGCCCACGAACTGGCGCACCAGTGGTTCGGCGACAGCGTCAGCGTCACCCAGTGGAAGGACATCTGGCTCAACGAGGGCTTCGCCAGCTACGCCGAGTGGATCTGGGACGACCGCTCCGGGCGCTACCCGCTGGACGCCCGGTTCGAGCGGCTCTACAACGAGACACCGGCCACCGCCTGGCAGGTGCCCACCGGCGACCCCGGCCGCACCCGGCTCTTCGACCCCTTCGCCGTCTACGACCGCGGCGCGATGACCCTCCACGCGCTGCGGGCGAGGATCGGGGACGAGAAGTTCTTCGCGCTGCTGCGCCGGTGGGCACGCGACCACCGGTACGGCAACGCCACCACCGCCCAGTTCACCGAGCTCGCCGAGCAGGTGTCGGGGCAGGAGCTGTCCGCCTTCTTCCAGTCCTGGCTGTACACCCCCTCCCGTCCCCCGCGCTGAGTAGATCCGCGGTCAGCACTCGGCCAAGTACCGTGTGCGCCCGCGACACCCCCGCACCCGCCGCGCATGGTGGGTGCCGTGCATGGGTTTCGAACAGTGGCGGCAGGGACCGCGGCGGTGCTCCTGATGGGCTTGACCCCGGGAGCCGGCGCCGGAGCGATGGGGGCCCCGGCGGGGCCGGGCGCCCCCGGACTCGGCGACGAGTACTTCCCCAAGGACGGCAACGGAGGCTATGACGTCCGCAACTACCAGGTGGACCTGAAGTTCACCCCGGCGGGACACAAGGTCGCGGCCACCGTGGAGGTCTCCGCGGTGGCCACCCAGGACCTGACCTCCTTCGACCTCGACTACCAGGGTCCCCCGATCACCGAGGTGACCCTGGACGGCAAGCCCGTCAAGTACGAGCGCGACGGCGAGGAGCTGGTCATCACCCCGCCGAAGCCGGTCGAGAAGGACACCGCGTTCAAGACCGTGGTCTCCTACGCCGGGACGCCGCGCTCCCTGAGCAACCCGGGTCTCGGCGCCTACGGCTGGAACAAGTCGCGGGACGGCGCGGTCGTCACCGCCCAGCCCGACGGCGCCTCCACCTGGCTGCCGTCCAACGACCACCCCAGCGACAAGGCGACCTTCGACTTCGCGATCACCGTCCCGTCCGGGCTGAAGGCGTACGCCAACGGCGAGCCGGACGAGCCCGACGCCGAGGACGGCCAGACGACCTTCCGCTGGCACGAGCGCACCCCGATGGCCACCTACCTGGCGACCGTGGCCATCGGGAAGTTCGTGGAGCGGCGCAGCACGGCGGCGGGAGTGAAGGTCATCACCGCGGTCGACCCCAAGTACAGCAAGTCGCTGAAGAAGGTGCACGACACCACGATCAAGGCGGTGCGCTGGCAGCAGCGGCTCTTCGGGCCCTACCCGTTCCAGACCGCCGGCGCCATCGTCGACGACCCCCAGCTCGGCTACGCGCTGGAGACGCAGAGCCGCCCGGTCTACGGCGGCTTCGTGCCCGACGAGGCGTTCATCGTGCACGAGATCGCCCACCAGTGGTTCGGCAACAGCGTGACCCTGCGGCGCTGGCAGGACATCTGGCTGAACGAGGGCTTCGCCACCTACGTCGAGTGGCTCTGGCGGGAGCGCAAGAACCGCAAGGAGAACACCCGCAAGACCTTCGACCGCTACTACCGGCAGTCGGGCACCTCGCCCGCGCTCAGCCCGGTCCCCGGCAGGCCCGGCAAGGCCGAGATGTTCGGCTTCTCCGTCTACATCCGCGGCGCGATGACCCTGGAGGCACTGCGCCGAAAGGTCGGCGACCGCGCCTTCTTCCAGATCCTGCGAACCTGGGCCGCCGAGCGCAGGAACGGCTACGGCGACACCGACGAGTTCATCGCCCTGGCCGAGCGCGTCTCGGGCAAGAAGCTCGACAAGCTCTTCCAGGTCTGGCTCTACCAGAAGGGCAAGCCCAAGAAGGGCAGCTGGTGACCTCCGGCGGGTCGCCGGAGACCGTGTCGTTACCCGCTTATACGGTGTTCCACGGGTAGAAAAGAGCAGTCCCCCGCGACAGGAGCACCGTTGATGACCGTCCCCCGGCTGCTGGCCGCCACCACTCTGACGGCAGCGCTGGTTCTGCTGCCGGTGTCCGCCGACGCCTCGGTGACCTATCGTCCCGGCGCGGCGGGCGCCGGCGATCCCTATTTTCCCGCCATGGGCAACGGCGGGTATGACGTCCGCCACTACGGGCTGCGGCTGGACTACGACCCGGCCGGCGCGTACCTCACGGGCACGGCGACCATCACCGCGACGGCGTCGCAGAACCTGTCGCGCTTCAACCTCGACCTGCACGGGCTGACCGTCCAGACCGTCGAGGTCAACGGCAAGACCGCCAAGTGGAAGCGCTCGGGCTTCCAGGAGCTGATCGTCACCCCCGCCAAGGGGCTGCGCCAGGGCCGGAAGTTCACCGTCAAGGTCGCCTACGCGGGCAAGCCCGTCAAGATCTCCGACAAGCTGCTCGGCGCCTCCGGCTGGATCACCACCGCCGACGGCGCCGTCGCGCTCAACCAGCCGTTCGGCTCGGCCACCTGGTACCCGGTCAACGACACGCCGAAGGACAAGGCGACCTACTCCTTCACCGTGATCGTCCCCAGGAAGCTGACGGCGGTGGCCAACGGCGACTTCGTCAACCGCAGGGTCAAGGACGGCAAGGCGGTCTACCGCTGGCGGATGCGCCAGCCCATGTCCAGCGAGCTGTCCATGGTCGCCATCGGCTCCTACCGGACGCTCCGCACCAAGACCGGCGGGCTGCCGAGCTTCACCGCGTTCGACACGACCCTCGCCTCCTCGGCCAAGCAGCTCGCGTCCTACGACAAGAAGACCAGGGCCGTGCTGAAGTGGCAGTCCAAGCTCTTCGGGCCCTACCCGTTCAGCTCGACCGGCGGCATCGTGGACGAGCTGAACATCGGCTACTCCCTGGAGGCCCAGGGCCGTCCCGTCCACGACTGGAGCACCAAGGACCAGAACCCGCCGGACGACCTGATCGTCCACGAGCTGGCGCACCAGTGGTTCGGCGACAGCGTCACCCCCGCCAAGTGGCGCGACATCTGGCTGAACGAGGGCTTCGCCACCTACGCCGAGTGGCTGTGGAGCGAGAAGACCGGCGGGCGCACCGCGCAGCAGATCTTCCAGACCGCCTACAACGCCGGTCCCGGCGCGGACGTCTGGAAGGGCGTGCTCGCCGACCCCGGACGCGACCACATCTTCGACAACCTCGTCTACCAGCGGGGCGCGATGGCCGTCCACGCGCTGCGCAAGGAACTCGGGGACGACGTCTTCTTCCGGCTCCTGCGCAGCTGGCTCTCCCTCCACCGGGGCGGGCTGGTCAGCACCAAGCAGTTCCAGAACTACGCCGAGAAGTTCAGTGGGAAGCAGCTCGACGCCCTGTTCAAGAAGTGGGTGTACACCGCGGGCAAGCCGAAGCCGTGACGGGCGGGGCGGGCTCCCCGCCCCCTCTCACGACAGTTTGAACGCGTAGTTCTGCTTGCGCAGCCGCTCCACGACCTCCTCGCTGTGCTCGGGGCCGCGGGTCTCCAGGTGCAGGACCACCTCGGCGTCCTCCAGGTGCAGCCGCGCGGCCAGGCGCTGGTGCATGACGTCCAGGACGTTGACGCCGAGGTCGGCCAGTTCCGACAGCAGCCGCACGAGGGCGCCTGGCCGGTCGGTGAGGCGCACCCGCACCACCATGTAGCGCCCGGCGGTGGCCAGGCCGTGGCGCAGCACCTTGGCCAGCAGGAGGGGGTCGATGTTGCCGCCGGACAGCACCGCCACGACCGGCGGGCGCATCGCGTAGGTGTGCTCCAGCAGGGCGGCGATCGAGGCGGCGCCCGCCGGTTCGACCACCTGCTTGGCCCGCTCCAGGCTGAGCAGCATCGCCCGGGAGATCGACTCCTCCGAGACGGTCACCACCGAGTCGACGTACCGCGAGACCAGCGCGAAGGTCAGCTCGCCGGGGCGGCCCACCGCGATGCCGTCGGCCATCGTCGGGCTCGGTGTGACGCCGACCGGGTGGCCCGCCGCCAGCGAGGGCGGGAAGGCAGCCGCACGCTTGGCCTGGACGCCCAGCAGGCTCCCGGTGAAGCCGCCGCCCTTGAGCGCGACGCCGAGGCCCGAGGCCAGCCCGCCGCCGCCCACGGCCGCCACGACGGTGCGGACGTCCGGGCGCTCCTCCAGGATCTCTAGGCCCAGGGTGCCCTGCCCGGCGACGATGTCGGGGTGGTCGAAGGGGTGGATGAACACCGCGCCGTGCGCCACCGCGGACGCCAGGGCGGCGGGCAGGCAGACGTCCACCGAGTCGCCGGGGAAGACGATCTCCGCCCCGTAGGCGCGGGTCGCCTCGACCTTGGGCAGCGGCGCCCCGGCCGGCATGAAGATGGTGGCCTTGCAGCCCAGCAGCGACGCCGCCAGCGC
>JAFACJ010000037.1 GCA_023425615.1 Actinomycetes bacterium | reverse complement strand
GTCGGGCCCCGCCCCGGCGGCGAGCGCCTCGTTCACCCGGTCGAGCTTGCCGTCCCGGGCCGCCTCGACCAGCGCGCAGTCCCCCGACATGCCAGAGTCATATCCGGTGGCGACTCTCGGTAATCGCTTTCCTGATTCTTTTGTCGGAAACGGGATACCGTGTCCCGAGTGACTGGGCGAAGAGGCTGACCCGGTACTCCTCGATCATCCAGCGGACCTCGGCCGGCCTGCCCGCCAGCTCCCACTCCCGGCGCACCGCCGCCACCTGTGCCATGAGCTGCCGGTCGCGGCCCGGGTTCTCGGGCAGCCGGTCCAGCCGGTGCTCGATCGCCCGCAGATAGCGCAGGACGTCCGGGAGGCGGTCGGCGCCCGTCTCCGTCACGAACCCGGGGTGGACGAGCTCGTCCAGCTGCGCCCGCACGTCGGTGAGCGAGGGCACGAGCACCAGGCTGGTGGTGCCCTTCAGCTTGCGCTGGACCGACTGGTAGGCGGCGAGGACGCGCTCGGTCCGGCCGAGGATCCCCGCGGCGGTGTCGGCGAGGTCGGCACGTACCGCGTCGTACAGCCTCCGGTAGGACTCCCGGTCCCAGGAGGGCCCGCCGTGCTCGGCCATGAGCCGGTCGGCGGCGGCGTCGGTGATGTCGGAGAACAGCTTCTGCACGCTGCCGTGCGGGCTGTGCGCCAGGGTGAGCTTGGCCTGGTTGCCCAGCCCGCTCTGCAGGTGCTTCGCCGGGGACGGGGCGTTGAGGAGGATCATCCGCCGCACGCCGAGCCACATGGCGCGGCGCTGCTCCTCCTCGGTGCCGAACGTGCGGATCGCCACGCTGTCGCCCTGGTCGACCAGCGCGGGATACGCCTTCAACCTGCCCTGCTCGTGCAGCCTGGGCAGCCCGTCGAAGTCCCAGTCCTTCAGGCCCTGGCGTTCGATGCCGGTGGACTCGGCGAGCGTCTCCCGCTGCCGCGGCGCCAGCTCGCGCTTGAGCCCGGCCAGGTCCTTGCCCTCGGCCAGCCGCCTGCCGCGCCTGCCGCCGTTCCGGTTCGGACGGCCGGACCTGCCCCCGGGAGCCCGGGCGTCGCCCTCCAGAACGATGCGGAAGGTCATCCGCAGATGGTCGGGGATCTGGGCGGGCTGCCACGCCTCGCGGGGCACCGTGACGCCCGTGAGCATCCGCAGCGTCTCGGTCAGCCGGTCCAGCAGGGCGCCCTCGCCGGGATGGATGTGCTCCAGGACCCGGCGGGCGAAGTCGGGCGCAGGCACGAAGTTGACGCGGAGCTGCTTGGGCAGCGCCCGGATGAGCGCGGTGACCAGCTCGTGGCGCAGGCCCGGGACCATCCAGTCGAAGCCGTCCTCGTCCACCTGGTTCAGGACGTGCAGCGGGATGTGGACGGTGACGCCGTCGGCGTCCGCGCCGGGCTCGAACTGGTAGGTGAGCTTGAAGACGAGGTCGCCCTGCCGCCAGGTGTCGGGGTAGTCCTGCTCCGTCACCTCGCGGGCGGTCTCGTGGACCAGCATGGACTTCTCGAAGTTCAGCAGGTCCGGTTCGGCACGCTGCGTCTTCTTCCACCAGGTGTCGAAGTGCGCGCCGGAGACGATGTCCTCGGGGAGGCGCCGGTCGTAGAAGTCGACGAGCGTCTCGTCGTCCACCACGATGTCGCGGCGGCGGGCCCGCTCCTCCAGCTCGCCGACCTCCGCCAGCAGCCTGCGGTTGGCGTGGAAGAACTTGTGGTGTGTCTGCCAGTCGCCGCCGACCAGGGCGTTCCTGATGAACAGGTCGCGGGACAGCTCGGGATCGATGCGTCCGTAGTTGACCTTGCGCTGGGTGACGATCGGGACGCCGTAGAGGGTGACCTTCTCCAGCGCCATGACGGCGGCCTGGTCCTTCTCCCAGTGCGGCTCGCTGTAGGAGCGCTTGACCAGGTGCTGGGCCAGCGGCTCCACCCAGTCAGGCTCGATCTTGGCGTTGACCCGCGCCCACAGGCGGGAGGTCTCCACCAGCTCGGCCGACATCACCCAGCGCGGGTTCTTCTTGAACAGGCCGGATCCGGGGAAGATCGCGAACTTGGCGTTGCGGGCGCCGATGTACTCGCGCTTCTCGGCGTCGAACAGGCCGATGTGGGAGAGCAGGCCGCTGAGCAGCGACACATGGATCTTGTAGGGGTCGCCCTGCGCGGTGTTGACCGTGATGCCGAGGTCACGGCACACCTGTTTGAGCTGGCCCACGAGGTCCTGCCACTCGCGGATGCGCAGATAGTGCAGGAACTCGTTCTTCAGCGTGCGGCGGAACTGGCTGCCCGACAGCTCGCGCTGGCGCTCCCCGATGTGGTTCCACAGGTTCAAGAACGCCATGAAGTCGCTGGTGGGGTCCTTGAACCTGGCGTGCTTCTCATCGCTGGCCTGCTGCTTGTCCGACGGGCGCTCGCGCGGGTCCTGGATCGACAGCGCCGCCGCGATGATCATGACCTCGTTGACGCAGCCGTTCCGGTCGGCCTCCAGGATCATCCTGCCCATGCGCGGGTCCACCGGGAGACGCGCCAGCTTGCGGCCGATCTCGGTGAGCCCCTGCTCCTTGTCCAGGGCGTGCAGTTCGTGCAGGAGGTCGACGCCGTCCTTGATGTTGCGGCGGTCCGGCGGGTCGATGAACGGGAACTTCGCGACGTCGCCCAGGCCCAGGCTGGTCATCTGGAGGATGACGGACGCCAGGTTGGTGCGCAGGATCTCCGGGTCGGTGAACTCCGGCCGTGCGAGGAAGTCGTCCTCCTCGTAGAGGCGGATGCAGATGCCGTCGGAGGTGCGCCCGCAGCGGCCCTTGCGCTGGTTGGCGCTGGCCTGCGAGACCGGCTCGATCGGCAGGCGCTGCACCTTCAGACGGCTGCTGTAGCGGGAGATGCGGGCGGTCCCGGGGTCGATGACGTACTTGATCCCGGGGACGGTGAGGGACGTCTCGGCGACGTTGGTGGCCAGGACGATCCGGCGGCCGCGATGGGACTGGAAGACCTTGTGCTGCTCGGCCGTGGACAGCCGCGCGTACAGCGGGAGGATCTCGGTGTTCCGGTACTGCCTCTTGGTCAGGGCGTCGGCGGCGTCGCGGATCTCCCGCTCACCGGAGAGGAAGACGAGGATGTCGCCCGGCGGCTCCAGGCTGAGCTCATCGACGGCGTCGCAGATCGCCGCGTACAGGTCGGCCTGGTCGTCGGACTCCTCGCCGATCGGCCGGTAGCGCACCTCCACCGGGTAGGTGCGCCCGGAGACCTCGATGATCGGGGCGTCGCCGAAGTGCCGGGAGAACCGCTCGGGGTCGATGGTCGCCGAGGTGATGATCACCTTGAGGTCGGGGCGGCGCGGCAGGATCTGCCTGAGGTAGCCGAGCAGGAAGTCGATGTTGAGGCTGCGCTCGTGCGCCTCGTCGATGATCAGTGTGTCGTACGCCTCCAGCAGGCGGTCGTGCTGGAGTTCGGCGAGCAGGATGCCGTCGGTCATCAGCCGCACCAGCGTGTCGCCGCCGGAGTGGTCGGTGAAGCGGACCTTGTAGCCGACGGTCTGCCCGAAGGGGGTGTCCAGCTCCTCGGCGATCCGCTCGGCGACGGTGCGGGCGGCGAGCCGGCGGGGCTGGGTGTGGCCGATCAGGCCCCTGACCCCCCGGCCCAGCTCCAGGCAGATCTTGGGGAGCTGGGTGGTCTTGCCCGAACCGGTCTCGCCCGCGACGATCACCACCTGGTGATCGCGGATCGCCTCGAGGATCTCGTCCTTCTTCTGGCTCACCGGGAGCTGCTCGGGATAGGTGATCTTGGGCCCGGAGGCGGCGCGGGCGGCGCGCCTCAGCTCCGCCTGCTCGATCTGGCCGAGCAGGCCGCGCTGGACCTCGGCCCGGCGGCCGGCGTCGCGGATCTTGCGGGTGCCCTCCCAGCGCCGGCGCAGCCGGGAACCGTCGCGCGCCATCAGGCCGTCCAGGCGTCGGCGCAGGTCGGCGGGGTGATCAGGAGGGGAGCTCACAACCGCCAAGGATAAGCGCCGCCGCGGGGGGCTACGCAAAGCAATATCTAGGCAGATTTCCCCAAACGTAACGAAGCATCACACAAGCCCCACTAGTGTGTTACCACTTCGTTACCTAGGAGTTGATATGTCCCCCCGAGCCCTCCTCGTCACCCCCCTCTGCGCCCTCGCCGTGCTCGTCGGTGTCGGCGTCGCCTCCCCCGCCCTCGCCGCCCCCGCCGCCCCGCCCATGACCAAGGCCGAGAAGAAGGTCCTCTCCCTGGCCAACGCCGAGCGCGCCAAGAAGGGCTGCAAGCCCCTGAAGGGCAACAACCGGCTCGCCCTCGCCGCCCGCCGCCACTCCAAGGACATGGCGGTGAACCACTACTTCTCGCACGACTCCCAGGACGGCACCTCGCCCTGGACGCGGATCAAGCGCGCCGGCTACAAGAACCCCGGTGCCGAGAACATCGCCTACGGCTACCCCTCCGCCCAGGCCGTCATGAAGGCGTGGATGAAGAGCCCCGGACACCGCGCCAACATCCTCAACTGCAAGCTCAAGGCGATGGGCACCGGCCGGTACAAGACCTATTGGACCCAGGACTTCGGCTGGACCTGAGCCCCGGCGCGGCACACGGCACCCTGACCATCTCTGACTTCTGTCAGAGATGGTCAGGGTGTTGTTGATTTCGGAATGTACCGAATTCTGGAACTTCACATGTGGGTGTTTTGTCCGCGTGTCGCTCCCTGGCCACCAGGCATGATGGGCGCGACTGACAAGAACCCGTGGTTCTTGTGGACCCCCTGTCGAGTGACGTACCAGGAGTGCAGCCTGTGAAAGGAATCCTCGACCTCTTCGCCGGCCGTGACCGTTATCAATACATGATCGCCGCGGGGCTTGCCTTCGGACTGCTGGCCGGAGTGCTCGGCGTCTGGGGGGTGTCCTCCCCCGGCCCCGACCTCATCCGGCTCAAGTTCCGCGCCGCCGCCGCACCCGACGACGGCTGGAAAGTCCTGTTCGAGGATGATTTCACCGGCGAGAAGAACGAAAAGCCCGGTGACCACTGGCTGCCCGACATCGGCCACCGCACCGTCTCCCCCCTCGGCGGGATGGGGCCGATGAACTTCGGCACCACCGAGATCGCCCGCATGACCGGCGACATCGCCAACGTGGCGACCGACGGCGACGGCAACCTCGCCCTCACCCCGCAGCGCAGCCCCCTCGGTGAGTGGACGTCGGCGCGGATCAACAGCGAGCAGGTCTTCAAGCCCGCCGACGGCGGGCAGACCGCCTTCGAAGCCAAGATCCAGATGCCCCAGGTGACGGGCGAGAAGGCACTGGGCTACTGGCCCTCCTTCTGGCTGCTCAACCAGGAGCAGCGGCTCCACCCCGAGCAGGAGAACTGGCCGTCCGGCGGCGAGATCGACATCGTCGAGAACGTCAACGGGATCAACCGGACGTTCACCACCCTGCACTGCGGCGTCAAGGGCGGCGGCGACCAGGGCGGCCCGTGCAACGAGCACACCGGGCGCGGCACGTTCACCGAGTGCGCGCCGGTCACCTGCCAGGACGGCTTCCACATCTACCGGCTGGAGTTCGACCGGCGCACCGACGCCGAGGAGATCCGCTGGTACCTCGACGGCAAACTCGTCCACCGGCTGGCGCGCGAGGAGACGCCCGACGGCGCCGACGGCGGCCAGTGGAAGCAGGCCTGGGACAACATGACCAACGGCACCGGCTTCTTCGTCATCCTCAACGTGGCGGTGGGCGGCGACATGCCGCGCGGCAACGGCGGCGACGTCTCACCCGCGACCGAGCCGGGCCACCCGATGCTCGTCGACTACGTGAAGGTGATGGCGCGCGGCGCCGGAGCACCCGACCAGGACACGGAGACCGCGCAGACCGGCGACGAGGACGAACCGTCCGCGCCGGCCACCCCGTCGGCCTCCGCCTCCGCGTCGCCCACCGCCACCGCCTCCGCCTCGACACCGGCCTCGCCTTCCGCCGAGCCGACGGCGCCCACGTCCGAGCCGACCGCGCCGACCACCTCGCCCACCCCGCCGTCGACCTCCCAGCAGAAGAAGAACACCCCCTGGTCGCCACCGCTCATCCAGGCCGAGAGCTACTCCGACCAGTCGGGCGTCAAGACCGACCTGGCCGAGGACATCGGCGGCACCGAGTACATCGGCTGGATCTCCAACGGCGACTGGGTGCGCTACGACAAGGTCGACTTCGGCCCGCCAGGCCCCAAGAAACTCATCGCCCGCAACTCCGGCGACGGCGACATCAAGGGAAAGATCGAGATCCGCCTGGACGACCCCGCCGCCGCCCCCCTGGCCACCGTCACGGCCGGCGACACCGGCGGCTGGCAGGACTGGGAGGACATCACCGCCGCCCTCCCCTCCACCGGCGGCCTCCACACCGTCTACCTCAAGTTCGTCTCCCCCCAGAAACAGGAGTTCCTGAACCTCAACTGGTTCATCCTCCTACCCTGACCACCCCGAACACCCACACGGGGGGAGCCTCCCAGAGGCTCCCCCCGCACCCTTTTCCACCGCACCACGTGCGGCCCGCCCACCCGAATCCGCGTCTCGACCTCAGGCACCCACCGGAGCCGCAAGCGGTACCGACGACGCGGGACACACTGGAAACCCAGACAGCGGATGCCGGCGGTCCGCGACGGCATCGGCGGCACATGGCAACGCCGACGGCACGCGGCGTCAGCGGTATGCGGCGGTACCAGCCAGCCGCACATGACAGCGGCATACGGCAACGCCGACGGCACGCGGCGACATCAGCGATACGTGACGCACCAGCGGGACATGGGGACGCCAGCAACACATGGCAGCGTCGGCGGCACGCGGCGACGTCAGCGGTATATGGCAGCAACAGCGGCATACAGCGGCTTCAGGCGATATACGGCGGTACCAGCCGCACACGACAGCGGCATACGGCAACGCCGACGGCACATGGGACGGTGCCGACGGCATGCGGCGACGTCAGCGATACGTGACAGCGGGGCATGGCGGCGCCAACGGCACGGACAGTGTCAGTGGTATGAGGCGGCACTTACGGCACATGCCGGTACGAGCGATACGTGGCAGCGTCGGTGGCGCGCGGTGACGTCAGCGGTTGTGACAGCGGCATATGGCGGCTTCGGGCGGTATGTGGCGGCACCCGTGGGTATGCGGCGTCGGCGGGTGGCGGTGTCCGTGGGACTCGGCGGGTGGGGTGTGGGCAAGGGGAAGGCCGGGCGGTTTTCGGGCCGCCCGGCCTTTTCGTTCTGTCCGTCGCCTTACTGGAGGGGACGGTGGGGCGCGGTCAGGCGCGCCAGTTGCGGACCAGGTCGCGCAGGGCGACCTTGTCGAACTCGACGCCGAGGTCCGTCAGTTCCTGGGCGACGAGCTTGCCGTCGGGGCCGTGCTTGGCGACGAGACGGTAGGCGAAGTAGGGGAACCAGTGGTTCTCACGGATCTTCGCCACCTCCGACCGGTCGATGGCGTAGCCCTCGGTGGCCAGGTCCTCGCACGCCTTGGCGACGTTGCCGTTGTGGCGGTTCAGCGCGTCGGTGACGATCGTGCGCATGCTGGTCGGGTCGGGCTGCGGCTTGAGGTCGCTCTGGCCCTCCTCGACCGTGGGCAGCAGGTCCACGAAGGTCTGCTCGGCAGGGGTCTCCGGCGCGGCGGCCGGGACCTCCTCGGGGATCCGCTCGGCCGCCTTCTCCGCGGCCTTGGCGGCGTCCACGATCGGGTCGGCCAGCTTCTCGGCCGGCGCCTCCAGTTCGGCGACGCGCACGGCGCTGGCGGTGATCTGCCGCGGTTCGGGCGAGGCCTCCAGCGCCATCTCGGCCTCCTGCTGCGGCGCCTGGACGACATACCGGTGCAGTGTGCGCAGCAGCACGAACAGGCCGAGCATGGAGACGATCGGCGGTACCGCGGCCGTCGCCTGGTAGGAGAACTCCTTGTTCAGCACGTGGCCGACGTTGAACACCAGCGACGCCGTCCAGCCGGCGAGCGCGATGAACAGCGGCAGCATGAAGTCCATCCAGCTCAGCAGGCTCTTGCGGATGGCGTACGCGTCCAGGGCGAGCAGGAACAGGCCCAGCTCGCCGACGATGATGAAGAGGTCGACCAGCAGCGGGAAGGAAGCCGCCTTCCAGCCACTGAGACCATGCTCCAGTGCCCACTCATGCAGACCTGAGTAGGACTGTGCGAACCCTCCGCCCGTCGCGGTGAGGACCGCGGCGGCCATCAGGCCCACCGCAGCCCACCGAGTCACGGTCTTGGTCCTAACGGCGGCGCTCATCGGGTGCTCCACTCGATTCTTGAAATGACCTTGGAGGAGAATATCCCTCAACGTGAGGATCAGGAGTCAACTTCAAGTTCTTTGTCCGACTCGTTGCCCAACCGCCACAACGGCGGTGCCCCGTCCGGGGGGCATCAACGGCGCGCCGCGGCGGAGCCTCGCAGCTCAACGGAGTCCCGC
>JAFACJ010000018.1 GCA_023425615.1 Actinomycetes bacterium | reverse complement strand
CCGACGGGACCGGGCGCACCGTCTTCTCACCGGTTACGCGACCGTTACCGGGATCGATGAACGCGGGCTCCGAGGGCTGTACCATCCCCTGATTACGGGCTTTGAGCGCCAGCCGGCCCGGTGCCTCCTCCCGGGCGATCTCCTCGGTGAGTGCCTGCTTCTGCTGGGTGAACTGGCGTTCGCTTCGCTCCAGCGCGCTCAGCGTGTAGGCATCGCGGGCCAACACGGTGTTGAGCACCAGCAGGCTGACCAGCGCCCCGCCCAGCAGGCACAGGATGAGCAGCACGAACGGGGCGCGGGGACGCCCCGAGGACGGACGGGGCCGTGCCGTCTGTTCGGCGCGCGCCGACGGCGTCGACGCGGGTGACGAGGACTCCGTCTCGCGGCGGGTCCTGGGACGCCGCGGCGCCTTGGGCGCCTTCGGCACGGGTGCCTTGGGCGCGGTTGCCTTCGGCTCCTTGGCCGCCCGCTTGCGCTCACCGGGCTCGGCCTTGGGCGGTGTCTTCGTGCCCGCCTTCGTGCCCTTGGGCGGCGTCTTCGTGCGCTGTGCCCGGTCCGGCGCGTCGGCGGTGTCGGTGCGGTCCTTCGCCTTCGTCCGGGCCCGGGTATCGCGCTCGGCGGGACTCGGGGCGGACCGCCGCGCGGGCGGTGCGACGTTCTTGCGTTCGATCGTCGTCATATGTCCTCCCGAACCCGCTCCGCGGCCCGGAACCGGACCGAGGCCGCCCGCGGATTGCCGATGATCTCCTCTTCGGAGGCCTGCTCGCCGCCCCGGGTGAGCAGCCGGAACCGCGGCTGGTGCTCCGGCAGCGGCACCGGGAGCCCCGCCGGGGTGTGATCGGTGGTGCGGTCGGCCAGGACCCGCTTGGTGATCCTGTCCTCCAGCGAGTGGTAGGACAGCACCGCGATCCGGCCGCCCACCGCCAGCGCGTCGAGGGCGGCGGGCAGCGCCGACTCCCAGACCCGCAGCTCGCTGTTGACCTCGATGCGCAGCGCCTGGAAAGTGCGTTTGGCCGGGTTGCCGCCGCTGCGCCGGGTGGCCGCGGGGATCGCGGTGCGCACCAGCTCGGCCAGCCGGAGCGTGCCGGTGAACGGCTCGCGGGCGCGCTCGCGCGCGATCGCCGAGGCGATCCGCTAGGCGAACCGCTCCTCGCCGTACTCGCGCAGGATCCGCGCCAGGTCCGCCGGGGCGTAGGTGTTCACCACCTCCGCGGCGGTGATCCCGCGCGTCTGGTCCATGCGCATGTCCAGCGGCGCGTCATAGGAGTAGGCGAAACCGCGGCCCGGCTCATCGAGCTGCGGGGAGGAGACGCCGAGGTCGAACAGGACGGCGTCGACCCGGCCGAGGCCCAGCCGCGCCAGCACCTCGGGGAGTTCGTCGTAGACGGCGTGGACGAGTGTCACACGGTCGCCGAAAGGACGCAGGCGCGCGCCCGCGCGCTCCAGCGCCATCGGGTCACGGTCCAGGCCGAGCAGCCGTACCTCGGGGTGCGCCAGCAGCATGGCCTCGGCGTGCCCGCCCATGCCCAGCGTCCCGTCGACGTAAAGCGCACCCGGCTTGCCCACGGCCGGGCCCAGCGTCGACAGAACGCGGTCGAGCAGGACCGGAACGTGTCCGGACTCATTCATGGTCTTGTCCACCCCCACTGCAGCCGACCGCTCGCGGTCGATCGGACATGCGACCCGTGGGGCTCGTCCGGTCAGGTCCCCAACCGCTTGCCCTGAGGAAGGGCCGCCTGGCACCGGGGAAGCTGCGCCAGCCGGCGGGGAGAGCGGGTGGAGACCTGGCCGGACGTCGGCCCGTCGGGATCCAGCTAGAGAATTCCGGGCAGCACCTCCTCCGACAGATCGGAGAAGGACTCCTCCTCCTGGGCGAGGTAGTCCTCCCAGGAGGGCGCGTCCCAGATCTCAAGGCGGGAGTTGGCCCCGATGACCGCGCAGTCGCGATCGAGGCCGGCGTAGGCGCGCAGCGCCGCGGGGATCGTGATGCGGCCGCTCTTGTCGGGCACCTCGTCGGAGGCGCTGGCGAAGAAGACGCGGCTGTAGGCGCGAACGGATTTCGCGGTGACGGGGGCGGTGGCCAGGGCCTGCGTGATGCGCTCGAACTCCGCCATGGGGAAGACGTAGAGACAGCGTTCCTGGCCCTTCGTGATCACCAGTCCCCCAGACAGCTCCTCGCGGTACTTGGCCGGCAGGAACAGTCGTCCTTTGTCGTCGAGGCGGAGTGGGTGTGTTCCGAGGAACATCAGAGCCTCCCCCTCGCGCCATTGGTCGCCTGTCAACAGCTCGAGTAATGCACGTGGAGACTCTTCCCCCACAGCGCCCCACTGTACTCCACTCTTCCCCACCGTCAACTGTGAAAACCTGTGTTTCTGGGGAGCCACGACTGTGAAATCCCCTGCTCAGCAAGGGTGGGGTGAAGTGGGGCGTCCGGTGGGGGAACGTGGGGCGTCCAGAAGACCGCCAGAAGCCGACCAGAACGACGCCCTAGGCCGTACTGTCGGTAACACCGGAAGGTTCATATTGTCGGTAACACCGACGAACCGCGGATAATGCTCCAAGCACTCTGGAGCGTGGAGAGCAATACATTTGTCCCTGGAACAGCGGGGCGAACTCAGGGCGGAGACCTTCGTGGCAGTGGGTGTGCAGGGCCAGGCCGGCGTCGGGCGCGGCTTCGCCGAGGTCGCCGGCAGG
>JAFACJ010001180.1 GCA_023425615.1 Actinomycetes bacterium | reverse complement strand
CCGCCGGTCTACGACCTCTGGGAGGCGGTCGCCGCCCTCGACGGGCCCGGCGCCGCCCGGCTCACCCCGCTGCTCGGCACCGTCGTCATCCGCGACGACGAGGGCGGCTGGCCGGCCGCCTCGGTCGCCGAGCACCTGGCGCAGCAGGGCGCCGCCATCCATCTGATCTCGCCGACCGCCTCGCTGGCGGCGCGGATCACCACCTACTCCAGGCTGGCCCTCACCCACCGGCTTGGCGAACTCGGAGTGAAGGCACATCCGCTCCGCGACGTGCAGAGCGCCGAAGGCGACCGCGTCCTCCTCCGCGACACCCTGAACGGGGACGTCGAGGAGTTGGCCGGTGTCACGGCGGTCATCGACGCGGGGCGGCCGATCGCGGTGGACGACCTCTACCGGGCGCTCGACGGACGGCCCGATGCACCCAAGGTGCATGTGGCCGGAGACGCCAACGCTCCACGGACCGCCCTGGAAGCCGTCTATGAGGGACGGCTGACAGGGGTGTTCCTCACCGATCCCGTCAGCGGCGCCGCGGCGCTCGCTCAGACGGGCTGAGACCCACCCGTATCTCTTATCTGGGAGAGTCATGATCGACATTGAGGACCGGTTGAACCTCGACGAGCAGTCCGCCGTCGACTTCATCCTCGCCCTGCGCAAGCGCTGGGCCGACACCGTCTACCCGACGATGGTCGAGGAGTACCACGGGGAGGGCGCCCCCTCGCAGTCCATGGACGAGGCGGCCGAGCGGCTGCACGGCCTGGAGCTGTACCCCTGGTTCAGCCACATGGAGCGGGTGCAGCAGAAGATGCTGTGGAAGCTGGCCGCCGACGCGGTCATCAGCCGCCGCGAGAGCCTGCTGGGGCAGTACGAGGAGGACGGCGCGGCGCTCGGCACGCTCACGCTCGACCCCTCGCTGGAACTGCCGACCTGGTACACCGACTACGACATCCACGTCCAGCCGGGCAGCTTCTTCTCCGACGACCTGTCGGCGTACGTGTACGAGTTCGGCGCGCGCATCGTCATGCTGCGCGACAACGACGGCTACAAGTTCCACAGGCTGTTCACCGAGACCGCGCTGCCCGCCGACGAGGGCGCCACCCGCGTGGTGGACTTCGGCTGCGGCTTCGGCAAGAGCACCCGCCCGCTGGCGCTGCGCTACCCGAACGCCGAGGTCATCGGGATCGACCTGGCCGCGCCCGGCCTGCGCCTGGCGCACGCCGAGGCCGAGGCCGAGGGCGTGAAGGTCGACTACCGGCAGGCAGACGCCCGCGCGACCGGCCTGGAGGCCGACTCCTGCGACGTCGTCACCGGCACCATGACGCTGCACGAGATGCCGTCGGAGGCCATCAAGGAGACCATCCGGGAGGCGGCGCGCGTGCTGAAGCCCGGCGGGACCATGTCCTTCCTGGAGTTCCAGCCGACCGGCGACCCGTTCCGCGACGTGACGATCTACGAGCACGCCGAGCGCAACAACGAGCCGTTCTTCCACGACCTGTTCGGCACCGACCTGCTGGCCGCGTGCCGGGAGGCGGGACTCGTCGGGGAGTCCTGGACCCCCTTCGACGAGCGCGCCGACGGCGTCAGCCCGCAGGGCTGGGGCGAGCGCCGCGAGTGGCACTTCCCCTGGGCCGTTCTTTCCGCCAAGAAGCCGGAGGCATGATGACCAGCGAGTTCGACTACTTCAAGGACCGCGTCGACGGCAAGCTGTTCGACCTGATCCTGCAACTGGGCACCGACCTCCACGTCGCCACCCAGCGGGTCCACGCCCTGGAGGCGCTGCTGGTCCGCAAGGGCGTGCTGGAGAAGGGCGAGCTGGACGCGCTCCGGCCCACCGCCGAGGAGCGCGAGGTGCTGGAGGCGCGGCGTGACGCGCTGATCGGCAGGATGCTGCGGATCATCACCGAGGACGGCCCCGCCGAGCACCCGCTGCGCGACCAGTGGGAGGCCGCCCTGCGGCGCAAGCCCGCACAGGTGGGCTGATGGAACGGTCACCCGCCGCGCTCGTCGACCACTACCTCCAGCTGTGCGAGGACCGCGCGCTCGATGAGGCGGGGCGCCTGCTGGCGCCCGGCGCGCGTCTCGTCTTCCCCGGCGGCAGGGTCTACACCTCGCTCCAGGAGATGGCCGGTTCGGCATCCGGCCACTACCGGTGGGTCCGCAAGCGCCGCGAACGCTACTTCGAGGCGGCGGGTGACGGCTCCGGCGAGACCGTCACCGTCACCTCACTGGGCACCCTCTACGGCGAGGACCTGGAAGGCGAGCCCTTCTCCGGTATCCGCTACGCCGACATCTTCGTCCTGCGCGACGGCCTGATCGTCGAGCAGAACGTCTTCAACGACCTTCCCGAGGCCGGGATCATCCGCATCCCGTCCTCCTGATTCCGGGACCTCCCACCCCCCCACCATTTCCTCCTCAGGCTCGAACGAGGTCGCTTCATGAAGTTCCCCCTGCGCGCGGGCGCCACCGCCCTCGCCTTCACCACCCTTCTGTCCCTGACGGCGTGCGGCTCGGACTCGGAGGAGTCCGGCGGCAAGGACAAGATCACTTTCGCCGTGGCCTCCGCGGTCATCGGCCCCAAGGAAGAGGTGGCCACCTACGCGGTCGCCAAGGACCAGGGTTTCCTCGACGAGGAGAACCTCGAGGTCAGCACCATCAACGCCGACGGCTCGGTCGCGGCCCTCCAGGCGGTGGCCTCCGGCAGCGCCGACATCACCGCCGCGGACGCCGGCTCGATCCTGGCCGCCCGCGAGAAGGGCCTGAAGATCAAGGCGGTCGGCGGCCTGGTGCAGAACTGGCCGTGGAAGATCGCCGTCCCCAAGGGCAGCGCCGTCAAGTCGGCAGCCGACCTCAAGGGCAAGAAGATCGGCGTGATCAGCCTCGCCTCCGGTTCGGCTCCCTACGCCCGCGCCTTCGTCGCCCAGGCGGGGCTCGACCCGGCCAAGGACGTCGAGCTGCTGCCGGTCGGCGTCGGCGCGCAGGCCGCCGCGTCGATCAACGACGGCAAGGTCGACGCCCTCGCCCTGTACGGCCAGGCGTACCAGGTCATCGCCAACGCCGGCACGACCTTCGACTACCTGGAGAACCCGGACATGTTCCAGGGCATCCGGTCGATCACCTTCGCGGTCCGCGAGGACTCCCTGGCCAAGGACAAGGACAAGATCGGCCGCTATCTGCGGGCCTCCTACAAGGGCATGCTCTTCTCCGCGGTCAACCCCAAGGCCGCGATGAGCATCGGCTACAAGGTCTTCCCCTCGATCCTGGCGGGCAAGGACGCGGGCGCCCAGATCGAGGCGGACACCAAGACCATGAAGGCGTGGATCGACTCGGCGACCCCGCTGACCGGTGAGCCCAAGACCTTCAAGGACTGGGGCGCCATCAGCGACGAGGAGTGGAACAAGACCAGCGCCTACACCAAGGGCGCCGGGCAGATCACCTCGGACGTGAGCATCGCCGACACCTGGGACTCGGGTCTGCTGACCGAGGCCAACAAGTTCGACGCCGCAACCGTGGTCAGCAAGGCCGAAGCCCACTCCGCGGGCTGACGCGGAACCGGCCGCAGTAAGGAAGGGAGGACCCCATGCCCAGAGCCAACAGAACGCTCGCCCGCCGCCGTCCCTCGGTGGATCCCGCCTCCGTGGACGAAGGTTCCTGGATCGAGGTCGACGGGCTGCAGAAGCTCTACCGGCCGCGCCGGTCGGCGCCCACGCACGCGCTGTCGGACATCGGCTTCACCGTCAAGCGGGGCGAGTTCGTCTCGGTCGTGGGGCCCTCCGGCTGCGGCAAGACCACGCTGCTGAAGATCCTGGCCGGGCTGATCCCCAAGAGCGAGGGGACGGTCAGGATCGCCGGCACCGATGTGCTGCGGCCCATCCCCGAGGTGGGCATGGTCTTCCAGGCCGCGACACTGCTGCCCTGGCGGACCATCCTGCAGAACATCATGGTGCCGATCGAGGTGCAGGGCCTCGACGCCAAGGCGGGCAGGGCCCGCGCCATGGAGCTGATCGAGCTGGTCGGGCTGACCGGCTTCGAGAACAAGTACCCCAGCGAGCTCTCCGGCGGTATGCAGCAGCGGGCGGGGATCTGCCGGGCCCTGGTGCACGACCCCGCGGTGCTCCTGATGGACGAGCCGTTCGGCGCCCTCGACGCGATGACCCGCGAGCACATGAACGTGGAGCTGCTGCGGATCTGGCGGGAGAGCGGGCAGACCGTCGTGTTCGTCACCCACTCGATCTCCGAGGCGGTGTTCCTGTCCGACCGGGTGATCGTGCTGAGCAGCCGTCCCGGCCGGATCGCCGAGATCGTCCCCATCGACCTGGGCCGCCCCCGCGACATCGGCATCGTGTCCTCGGACGCGGCGGGTGTCTATGTGGAGCGGATCCGTGAGCACTTCAACGGCGCCGGCGCCATCGACTGACGAGGGACCCACCATGACAACCACCAACCCCGAAGTGAAGGGCGCCCCGGCCGCCAAGGCCCCGGCGGGGGCACCTCGCAAGCCCCGGTTCGATCTGCGGGAACACCCCGAGTACGTGCTGGTGCCCGCGGTCCTCGTCGTGGTGCTCCTGGCCTGGGAGTACCTGCTGGAGCCGCTGGGCGTCGAGGAGTTCGTCCTGCCCCGGCCGTCGAAGATCTACGACTCGCTGGTCGCCCAGATGTCCGACGGATTGTTCTGGTCCCACCTGTGGGTGACGCTGAAGGAGTCGCTGCTCGGCTACGCCTTCGGTGTCCTCACCGCGATGGTGCTGGGCATCTTGATCTCCCAGGTCAGGCTCGTCGAGCGCACCCTGATGCCCTACATCGTGGCCTTCCAGACCGTCCCGAAGGTGGCGCTGGCGCCGCTGTTCGTGGTCTGGTTCGGCTTCGGCCTCACCAGCAAGGTCGTGATGGCCGCGGTGATCTCGTTCTTCCCGATGCTGGTGAACGTGATCGAGGGCCTGCGCTCGGCCGACCCCGACCGCATCCAGATGCTGACGGTGTTCGGCGCGAGCCGGATCCAGGTGTTCCGGATGGTGCGGCTGCCCACCGCGCTGCCGTTCATCTTCGCCGGCCTCGACATCGGCATCGTGTTCGCCATCCTCGGCGCGGTCGTCGGCGAGTTCATCGGCGCCAAGGAGGGCCTCGGCTACCTCCTCCTGCAGACCAACTACAACTTCGACATGCCGGGCATGTTCGCGGTGCTCGTCGTCCTGTCGGTGATGGGGCTGATCGCGCACTTCCTCATCCGGTTCGTGCAGAAGAAGTTCGCCTTCTGGGCCGATGACAACCAGGTGATCGGCGCATGAGCCAGGACGTCAACCGGTTCGACGGGCGGGTGGCGCTGGTGACCGGCGCCGGGCGCGGCATCGGCGCGGCCATCGCGGCGACGCTGGCGGCACGCGGCGCCACCGTCGCCCTGGCCGACCTGCTGCCCCCGGAGGACTGGGAGGCCGCCGCCCCCGAAGGCCGCCACACCCGCCACCGGGTGGACGTCCGCTCCGAGGACTCCTGCCGGGAACTGGTCGCCGAGGTGCTGGAGCGGCACGGCCGCCTCGACCACCTGGTGAACAACGCGGGGATCGTCCGGCGCGGCCCGGCCGCGACGATGACCGAGGCGGACTTCACCGCGGTGCTGGACGTCAACCTGACCGGAACGTTCCGCATGTCCAAGGCCGCCTATCCGGCGCTGCGGGAGTCGGGCGCGGCGAGCGTGGTGAACATCGGCTCGACCAACGGGCACATCGCGGTGCTGAACACCCTCGGCTACTGCGTCAGCAAGGCGGGTGTCATGCACATGGCGCGGGTGCTGGCGCTGGAGTGGGCGCCGGACGGGATCAGGGTCAACGCGGTCGGGCCCACCATCGTGCCGACCGCGATGACCGACGATCTGCGCGTCGACCCGGTCTACATGGCCGACAAGATGGCGACCATCCCGCTGGGCCGGATGGCGGGCCCGGACGATGTGGCGAACGCCGTCGCGTTCCTGCTCAGCCCCGCCGCGGCCATGACCACCGGCCAGACGATCTTCATCGACGGCGGCGTCACCATCCAGTGACGCCGCCTCCCTCCCCACGAGTGAGGAACCGTATCCATGCCCTCTGCAGACGTCTCCGCGGCGCTCGCCGCGGTCGATGAGCACTTCGACACGTTCGTCACCGAACTCCAGGAGCTGTGCCGGATCCGCAGCCGCCGCCAGGAGCCGGAGAACATGCGGGCGACCGCCGAGTTCATCGCCGGGTCCGTCCGGCGCTGGGGCGGCACCGCCGAGATCATCCCCTGGGAGCAGTCGCACCCCTACGTGCTCGGTGAGATGCCCGGCGGCGACGCCAGGCTGCTGCACTTCACCCACTACGACGTCGAGGTCGAGCCGACCGGCGACGAAGACGCCTGGATCAGCCCGCCTTACGCGGCGGAGATCCACGACGGGCGGCTGTACGCCCGCGGTGTCGCCGACGACAAGGGCGCGCTGATGTCGCGGATCCACGCCGCCGCCGCGTTCAAGCTGGCGGGTCTGGCGGCTCCGGTGACCAGCCGCTACATCTTCGAGGGCAAGCAGTGGCTGCACAGCCCCGGCCTCGGCTCCTTCGCCCGGGCGCACGCCGACCGGCTCGCCGCCGACGCGGCGCTGTGGGAGAACTCCTGGCTGGACGCCGCGGGGCAGCCGCTGCTCAAGCTCTCCGAGAAGGGCGTGCTGTACCTGCGGCTCACCGCCACCACCCTGAGCCGCGAGCTGACCAGCCAGAACACCGCGCTGCTGCCGGCGGCGACGGCGAGGCTCGCCGCCGCGCTCGCCGCACTGCAGAAGCCCGACGGGACCGTGCTGGTGCCGGGCTTCGCCGACGACGCCCGCGAGCCCTCGGCGCAGGAGCGCGCGCTGCTGGAGGCGCTGCACTTCGACGGCGGGTTCCTGAAGAGCCGCGCCGGCGTCGAGCGGTTCATCGGCGACCTGGACGACGTCCAGGCGGCGGTGGAGATCCGGACCCGGCCCACGCTGACCGTCACCGGCTTCACCGGCGGCGACAACCGCGACGACGTCACCCTGGGCATCCCCGCGACCGCCTCGGCCAAGCTGGAGATCCGGCTGGTCGCGGGCCAGGACCCCGAGCGGGTCCGCGAGGCGATCGTCAAGCACCTGTCGGACCAGGGCTTCGGCGACCTGGCCGTGGAGACGATGGCGATGAGCCGCCCGCACCTGACCGACCACCGCGACCCGTTCGTGGCGCTGGTCGGCGACGCCGCCCGCCGTGTCTACGGGGTGGAGCCGGTCATCGAGCCCTACACGCAGTGGATCGGCAACCAGGGCGCGCTGGCGGGCATCCCGATCGTCGGCGTCGGCGTCTCGCGCTTCGACTCCGGCGTCGACGGGCCCAACGAGAACATCCTGCTGGAGGACTACCGGATGGGAATCAAGCACGTCATCGAGGTCATGGCGGCGATGGGGGAGAAGGAGGCGGGGCGGTGACGTTCGCGACGCACATGAAGGGCGCCTCCGAGCGCGGCTACCTGGAGCTCCCCTGGGGCCAGGTCCACTACCGCAGGGCCGGCGACCCGTCGGCGCCGCCGCTGGTGCTGCTGCACCAGTCGCCGCTGTCCTCGGCCACCTTCGAGCCGGCGCTGGCCGCCCTGGCCGCGCGCGGCGTGTACGCGGTGGCCGTCGACACCCCCGGCTTCGGCATGTCGGACGCCGCGCCGCGGCAGTGGTCGATCCCCGAGTACGCCGAGGCGGTCTGGCAGATCATCGACGCGCTCGGCCTGGAGAAGGTGCATCTGCTGGGCCAGCACACCGGCGCGATCGTGGCGGCCGAGGCGGCGATCCAGCGGCGCGAGCGGGTCGGCGGCCTGATCTACCAGGGCATCCCGCTCTACAGCGACGAGGAGCGGGCCGAGAAGATCGCCTCCTACGCGCCGGGCTACACGGTGGCCGAGGACGGCGCGCACTTCAAGGTGATCTGGGACCGGGTGCGGTGGCTGTACCCGACCATCTCCGGGGAGTCCGCCAGCCGCCAGGTCGGCGAGTACCTGGCCGTCGGCCCCGACTACGCGGTCGCCTACCGCGCGGTGTTCGACTACAAGCTGGACCTGCGGGCCCTGGACGGGATCCCGACGCTGCTGCTGCACGGCGACCAGGACGTCCTCAACCGGATGAACGACGTCGTCACCGCCGCGTTCCCCGAGGCCCGGCTCGCGCTCATCCCCGGCGGCACCGACTTCGTGCCCGAGGAGCAGCCCGAGGCGTTCGCGGCGGAGGCCGCCGCGCACGTCCTGGCGCACGCGGGGGAGCGGAAGCCGGCCTTCAAGCCCCTCTACACCGCCTCGGTGGAGGTCCAGGGCGGGCGCGGCGGTTCGGCCAGGTCGCTGACCGGCACCTTCCAGACCTCGCTGGTCCGTCCGGCCGAGCGCAAGCCCGAGGACGTCGGCACCGACCCCGAGGAGCTGTTCGCGACCGGCTACGCGGCCTGCTTCGACAGCGCGCTGGGCGTGGTGGCACGCCGCGAGAAGGTCGAGCTCGGACCGGTGACGGTGACGGCCTCGGTCACGCTCGGGATCAGGGCCGGCGGCAGGTACGGGATCGAGGCGGCGCTCACCGTCTCGGCGCCGCAGTGCGAGCAGGCCGAGCTGGAACGCATCGTCGCGCTGGCCGACCAGACCTGCCCCTACTCCAACGCCGTGCGCGGCAACATCGGAGTTGTGATCCAGGTGAAGGGCGCGGGCGCTTGACTTGACAGTGAGTCTGGCTTGACCATGTGAGCACCTTTCCCCCTGTTTCGCTGTGCGGATCAGCGTTTCCCTATGAGAGGTTTACATGGACATCTTCGCGGTGGCGGAGGACCCGGCGGAAGAACAGGCGCCGCCCCGCTCGGGCATCGCCCGGGTGCTGGCGGTGGTGCACGCCATCGCCCGGGCCGCCCAGCCGCAGGGGGTCTCGGTGATCGCACGGGAGACCGGCCTGTCCAAGGCGGTGGCCCACCGGATCCTACGGGAGCTGGTGGCCGGCGGTTTCCTGCGGCTGGATGAGGAGACCAAGACCTACCGGCTGGGCGCCGGCGCGCTGGACGTCGGGCTCGCCGCCATGCGGGAGCTGGACATCCCCGCCGTCGCCCACCGGCATCTGGTGGCGCTCAGCCGCAGGGCGGGGGAGACCTCGACCCTGTCGCTGCGGCAGGGCTGGTCACGGGTGTACGTGGACCAGGTCATGTCCGAGCACGAGATCCGGATGACGGTGGCGCTGGGCACCAGCCATCCGCTGCACGCCGGGTCCTCCTCCAAGGCCATCCTCGCCGCGCTGCCCGACACCGAGGTCGACGACTACATCGACCACCACCGGCTGGACGGCGTCACCGACGCCACGATCACCTCGGCGGAGACCCTCCGCAAGGAGATCGTCAGGATCCGCGGGTTCGGCTACGCGGCGAGCACGGGCGAACGGCAGTCGGGCGCGGCGAGCGTGGCGGCCGCGGTCTTCGGGGCGATGGGGCAGGTGGTCGGCTCCATCTCGCTGTGCGGGCCGCAGGACATGTTCACCCGGCGGCGGATGGACGAGCTCGCCGGCTGGGTGATGACCGCGGCGGCGGACGTGTCCGCCGACCTCGGGTACCGGCCCCCGCCACGATGAGGCGGCGGGCCGCAAGAAGACGACCATGAGAGAGACAGGAGAGCTGATGCAGGACGGACCGCTCCAAGGACTGAGGGTCCTGGACGTCTCGACCATCCTGGCCGGGCCGCTGTGCGCCCAGATCCTCGGTGACTTCGGCGCCGAGGTGCTGAAGATCGAGCACGCGACGAAGGTCGACGGGATGCGCGGGCACGGCAGGTCCAAGGACGGCCACCCCCTGTGGTGGAAGGAGGTCTCCCGCAACAAGCGGACGATCGGCCTCACCCTGTCCGAACCCGAGGGGGCCGGGATCCTGCTGCGGCTGGCCGAGACCGCCGACGTCCTGATCGAGAACTTCCGGCCCGGCATGCTGGAGCGCTGGGGGCTGGGCCCCGAGCGGCTGCACGAGGCCAACCCCGGCCTGGTCATCGTGCGGGTCACCGGCTTCGGGCAGCGCGGCCCGTACGCCGCGCGCGCGGGCTTCGGCACCCTCGCCGAGGCGATGAGCGGCTTCGCGCACCTGACCGGAGACCCCGAGGGCCCGCCGACCCTGCCGGCGTTCGGCCTCGCCGACAGCGTGTGCGGCATCGCCGCCTCGTCGGCGGTGATGATGGCGCTGTTCCACCGGGAACGGTCTGAGGACGGGCGCGGGCAGATCATCGACATGAGCCTGCTGGAACCGCTGATGACCGCGGTCGGCCCGTCCCCGACCGTCTACCAGCAGTTCGGCGAGGTCGAGACGCGGCACGGCAACCGCTCCACCAACAACGCGCCGCGCAACACCTACCAGACCTCCGACGGCCACTGGGTGGCCATCTCCACCAGCGCGCAGACGATCGCCGAACGCGTCATGCGGCTGGTCGGCCGCCCCGAGGTGATCGAGGAACCCTGGTTCGCCACCGGGCGGGGCCGGGTCGAGCACGTGGAGCTGCTCGATGAGATCGTCGGCGGCTGGATCGGCGCGCGCACCCGCGCCGAGGTCGTCACCGCCTTCACCGAGGCCGGCGCCGCGGTCGCGCCCGTCTACACCGCCCGCGACCTGGTGGAGGACCCGCACGTCCGGGAGACGGAGATGCTCACCGAGGTCCCCGACCCCGACCTCGGACCCCTGCTCATGCACAACGTGATGTGGCGCATGTCCCGGACACCCGGCCGGATCAGGTTCACCGGCCGCGGCCATGGCGCGGACACCGACGCCGTGCTGGTCGAGGAGCTCGGCTACGACGCCGCCGAAGTGGCGGCACTGCGTGAAAGGAAGATCGTGACATGACCACCGAACTGACCCCGGCGGGCAACGCCGATCCGCTGCTACAGGCGGTCCTGGGCGGGGTGACCGTCCACGACCTGGGCCGGCCCCTGTACACGGGCATGCCGCAGTCGCCCAACCATGCCGCCTACACGCACTCGCTGCCCCGCAGGCACGGTGACAAAGTCCGCCCGGACGGAGGCTCGGCGGCCAACGACATCATCGTGATGGGCACCCACGTCGGCACGCACATCGACGCCCTGGCGCACGTCTCACAGGACGGCGTGCTGTTCGGCGGCGTCGACGCGGCCGAGGCGTGCCAGGAGGGGCGCTACCCCCAGCACGGCGTGCACACGGTCGCGCCGATGGTGCGGCGCGGCGTCCTGCTGGACGTCCCGCGCGCCCGCGGCGAGGAGTACAGCCC
>JAFACJ010001106.1 GCA_023425615.1 Actinomycetes bacterium | reverse complement strand
CGGTGACGGTGGTGCCCTTCGTCAGCGCCCACAGCACACGGCACAGCACGACCATCCTGGGGGTGGTCGTGCCGGCGGGGGACTCCGCGACCTGCGGGGAAGCAGTCGTCACGCCGACCACGGTAGGCCCTCCCCTGCCCGGATCATTCCACCTTGCCCAAATCGATAGCTCGCCTCCGCGAGCCGGGTCCCACACCTTATGACGTTGCCCACACCCCCCGTGTTCGCGGCATCCGCAAGAATCGGTAACACTGAGTCATGATCTGCACTGCCTGCCGGGAGCGGCATCACGAGGACTGCCGGGGCGGGAACTGGTGCGACTGCCAGCACCAACCTCCGGCCGAACCCGTCGAGGAGGAGTCCCTCAACTGGGTGAGACAGGGGTGATCCGGCGCTGTCCACATGACGGACGTGACTGGACAACAACCGCTACCGCATGTCAGAGTCAAAGCATGACCGCTGCCCACGACCCGTTGCTGGTGATGCGCCGGCACGTGGACTTCCTCCGGGTCCGCAGCGCCATGTGTCGGTAACGCCCTGACCACGCCCCGACGTATTTCCGGGCGCGTGGCGACTCCGGCGTGCCGCGCTCGAAGCCAGCTCACCGACGAGCCTTCTGGCGAGCCCGAAACGCACCGGGGCCCTGCCACGCCGCCCTCCGTAAGCTTCACCCTCTGGAGAGGACGCGCGCCGTGCCACCCCGTAAGCGAGGTGAGGGTCAGTGGGCCCTTGGATATCGCGAGCCGCTGAACAAGAACGAAGAGAACAAGAAGAACGATGACCCGCTGAACGTGGGCCGCCGGATCATCGACATCTACAGCAAGACGGGCTTCGACTCGATCGACCCCGCCGACCTGCGCGGCCGGTTCCGCTGGTACGGCCTCTACACCCAGCGCAAGCCCGGGATCGACGGCGGCAAGACCGGCTCCCTGCCCGACGAGGAGCTCGACGACCGCTACTTCATGATGCGGGTGCGCATCGACGGCGGGCAGCTCGACGCCGCCCAGCTACGCGTCCTTGCGGACATCTCCAACAAGTACGCGCGCGGTACCGCCGACATCACCGACCGGCAGAACATCCAGTACCACTGGATCGCCATCGAGGACGTCCCCGCCATCTGGGCGGCGCTGGAGTCGGTCGGCCTGTCCACCATGACCGCCTGCGGCGACTCCCCCCGTGTGATCATCGGCTGTCCGCTCGCCGGGATCGCCGAGGACGAGGTGATCGACGCCACCTCGCAGATCAAGGACATCACCGACCGCTACCTGGGCTCCAAGGAGTTCTCCAACCTGCCCCGGAAGTTCAAGTCCGCGGTCTCCGGCTGCTCGGCGCACTGCACCGTCCACGAGATCAACGACGTCGCCTTCGTCGGCGTGGTCAACGAGGCGGGCGAGACCGGCTACGACGTCTTCGTCGGCGGCGGCCTGTCGACCAACCCGATGTTCGCCAAGCGCCTCGGCGCCTTCGTGCGGCCCGACCAGGTGCACGAGGTGTGGAAGGGCATCATCTCGCTCTTCCGCGACTACGGCTACCGGCGGCTGCGCCACCGCGCCCGTATCAAGTTCCTGATCTCCGACTGGGGCGCCGAGAAGTTCCGCGACGTCCTCCAGCGCGAGTACCTGGGCTACGAGCTGCCCGACGGGCCGGCTCCCGAGGCGCCCAAGCCGCAGCGCGACCACGTCGGCATCCACCGCCAGAAGGACGGCGACTACTACGTCGGCTTCGCGCCGCGCGTGGGCCGCGTCAACGGCGACAAGCTGCACGCCATCGCCGACCTCGCCGAGCGGTACGGCTCGGGCCGCACCCGGACGACCGCCGAGCAGAAGATGGTCATCCTGGACGTCCCGCTGGAGCACACCGAGGCCCTGGCCGACGAGCTGGAGCAGCACGACCTCCAGGTCCGCCCCTCCACCTTCCGGCGCCAGACCATGGCCTGCACCGGCATCGAGTACTGCAAGCTCGCGATCGTCGAGACCAAGCAGCGCGCCATGGACCTGATGGACGAGCTGGAGAAGCGGCTGCCGAACTTCGACCAGCCGCTGTCCATCAACGTCAACGGCTGCCCGACCGCCTGCGCCCGGATCCAGGTCGCCGACATCGGCCTGAAGGGCCAGCTCGTGGTGGACGAGGACGGCAACCAGGTGGAGGGCTTCCAGATCCATCTGGGAGGCGAGGTCGGCCAGTCCTTCGGCAAGAAGGTGCGCGGTCTGAAGACCACCTCCGCGGGCCTCACGGACTACGTCGAGCGGGTCGTGCGCAGGTACGACGAGCAGCGCGCCGAGGGCGAGACCTTCGCCCAGTGGGTCGGCCGCGCCGACGAAGCCGATCTCCAGTAGGCCGGAATGAGCGAGCGCGCCGCCCCGTTCTACTGCCCGTACTGCGGAGATGAAGACCTTGTTCCCTACGAGGGGGACGGGACCTGGCACTGCCGGGCCTGTGCCCGCAAGTTCCGCTTGACCTTCCTCGGGATTGGAGCCCCCCGGTGACCCTGTTGGAAACGGCGAGTACGGAGATGGCGCGTCCCTCCCTGTCCCTGGAGGACATCGTCGACTCGGCCGCCGCCGCGCTGGCGGACGCCTCCCCGCTGGAGATCATCCGGTGGGCGTCGGCGACCTTCGGGGACCGGATCTGCCTCACGTCCTCGATGTCGGACGCGGCGCTCATCCATCTGGTCTCCAAGATCAAGCCCGGTGTCGACGTCCTGTTCGTCGACACCGGGTACCACTTCGTGGAGACCATCGGCACCCGTGACGCCGTCGAGGCCGTGTACCCGGTGAACGTCATCAACGTGCAGCCGACCAGGACCGTCGCCGAGCAGGACCGCGACCTCGGGCCGCGGCTGCACGGGCGCAACCCCGACCTGTGCTGCCATCTGCGCAAGGTCGAGCCGCTCGGCCGCGCGCTGGAGGGCTACATGGCGTGGTTCACCGGGGTGCGCCGCTCGGAGACCGCCTCCCGCAAGGACATGCGGGTCGTGGAGTGGGACAGGCGCCGCCAGATGGTGAAGGTCAACCCGCTCCTCAACTGGTCAGATGAGGACATGGACAACTACATCGCCGACAACGGCGTGCTGATCAACCCGTTGCACTACGACGACTACCCGTCGATCGGCTGCGAGCCCTGCACGTCGCGGGTCGCGCCCGGCGAGGACCCGCGCAGCGGCCGCTGGTCGGGGCTCGGCAAGGTCGAATGCGGTATCCATCTTTGAGCTCCCCTCCTCCATCGGATCCGCCCCTGGTGGCGGTGGCGCACGGGTCACGCGACCCGCGTGCCACCGCCACCGTCGAGGCCCTGCTGGACCTGGTGCGGGCCAGGGGCCTCGATGTGCGCACCTCCTACCTCGACCACGCGCCGCCCTCGCCCGTCCAGGCGCTGGCCGGCCTGTCGGCGGCGGTGGTGCTGCCGCTGCTGCTCACCGCCGCCTTCCACAGCAAGATCGACCTTCCCGGGGTGCTGGCGGCGGCGCGGCGGCGCGACCCGCGCCTGGAGACCCGGGTGACCGGGACGCTCGGACCGCACCCGCTGCTGCTGGACGCCCTGGAGCGGCGGCTGGCCGAGGTGGGCGTGCGCCCCTCCCCCGGCACCGGCGTCGTCCTGGTC
>JAFACJ010001092.1 GCA_023425615.1 Actinomycetes bacterium | reverse complement strand
GGTCAAGGGCGCCACGAGCACCTTCTCGCTCCTCTTCCAGGGTGCTTGATGCCGGCCACCACGACGGATGGGGCGCCGGGCGGGACGGACCGGGATCCGGTGGACACCACACGGCGGATCCGTGGGCTGCTCTCGCTCGGCGCCCGTCACTGCGGGCGGGCGCCCGATGAGGTGCTCGCCCTCGGTGACCTGCTGCTCGCACCGCCGGACGGCGTGGACGGGGCGCTGCGGGGAGGCCGCTCGGAGCTGAACGGGGACGGCTGTCCCGTCCAGCTCTGCCTGACCTCCTCCGCCGAAGGCCACCGGGAGAGGCTGATCGTCGATCCCGCCTGGTGGCACGGCGACCCCGGCGCCCGGCTCGAAGCGAGCCGCCGTGCCGTCGGCCTGGCGCTGCGCCGGTGCGGCGCGGCGGGGCTCATGCAGCTGGGAGACCGCCTGTTCGAGGAGGTCGACCCCGGTGACAGGGCGCTGCTCGCCGCCTTCGATCGCGGTTTCGTGTGGATCGGCGCCGGTCTCGACCGGCCCGGCGTCGCGGTGTATCTGGACGCGTGGCCGTTCGGACGGGACGGAGCCTGGGACAGGGCGCACCGGTGGCTGGGCGGGACCGGACCCGCGCGCCGGTGCGTCGAGGGCCTCAGGCCCCATGCGACCGTGGCGAGCCTGGGCTTCGAGGGAGTGGATCCCGCCCGCGCCGTCGCCAAGCTGTACTTCCGGCTCGACCGCCCGCTCCGGCTCGGCGACCTCGGTACCGGGCTCCTCGCCGATCCGGCGCTCGCCGTCTTCCTGGCGAAGGTGATCGGCGACCGCCGCATGAACCTGTCGGGGACCGTCTTCAGCCTGGGTTTCGACCTCGCCACGGGGGAGGTTGCCGACGCCAAGGCCGATCTCTGCGGTCACTGCGTGCCACGGCCCGCCGCCGAGTGGGCGGAACTGCTCACGGACCTGGCGGAGACGTTCGGGCTCCGGCGGACGACGGTGGCCGACGACCTGGTCGCCGGTGCCTGCGACGTGGCCTTCGTCGGCTTCGGAACGGATCGGCGCGGGCGGCACCGGCTCAATGTGTACCTCCGCCCACCGGAGGAGAGAGCCGAAGTGGTCACGGAGAACCGCGACGCCAGGGTGCGCGCCGCCTGCCGTGCCGCGGTCGGGAACCTGCTCGACCTCCAGCACGGGACCGGGGGATGGGAGGACTATCGCCTTCCGGTCGGTTCGAGCACCCAGTGGGTGACGGGTTTCGCGGGTTTCGCGCTCGCCAGGGTCGCCGCCGTGACCGGTGACGCCGCCGCCCGCGCGGCGGCCGAGGCCGCCGCCCGCCATCTGCTCGAACACCGCGCCTATCCGGCGGGCTGGGGCTTCAACGACCGGACCGGACCCGACGCCGACTCGACGGCGGTGACGATCCGGCTGCTCCGTGCCCTGGGCCTGCCCGTGGAGCGCCGTGATGAGCGATGGCTGCTGGAACGGTGGCGTCCGGAAGGCGGTTTCGCGACCTATGACGGCCCCGGCCACTGGGGATCGCCGCACCCCTGCGTGACGGCCATGGCGGTACCGGCGCTGGCCGATCCCGATCTGGAAGGACTGCGGGAGGGGCTGACCGCCTATCTGAAGCGGACCGTCCAGCCGGATGGGACCTGGCCCGCTTACTGGTGGCGCAGCCACTACTACAGCACTTTCCACCATCTTCTCCTGCTCCGCGGCCTCGGCCTCCTGGCCGGTTCCTTCGTCCCGCCGCACGGGCCCGGGGCGCCGGCGCACCCGTCGGCCTTCGAGACGGCGTACGCGGCGGGCATCGCCTGGCTGGCCGGAGACGAGGAGCAGACCGACACCCTGCTCACCAGGCTGCTGGCGGGACAGCGTTTCGACGGCGGCTGGTCGGGGGCGCCCGACCTGCGGGTCACGGAACCGGACTGCGCACGGCCCTGGGAGTCCCCGCGCGGCAGGACGTACACCGACCCGCGCGGTGTCATCACCACCGCCAGCGCACTGCTGGTCTTCGCCGAGATACTCGGAGGATCATCGTGAGACCGTCACGACCCACCCTCTTCTACAAGAGGACCTGCGATCCCTGCCGGTGGATGTCCCGGCTGGCCGCCGCCTTCTCGCTCGGGCTCATCCGGCGGAGTCCGATCGACTCCGCCGAGGCCAAGGCGCTGTACGCGCGCCATCCCGAGCACGAAGGCCAGCTCGTCCTGCTGGAGTCGAACCGCGTCACGTTCGGCCGCAGGGTGTTCGCCGCGGTGCCGCGGGTGGTCATGACCGCGCCGTTCTGGCTGCTGGGCATGGCCGCCGTGTCCCGGAAGGCACGGTCGAGATGAGCGGGCCGGCGGCCTTCCGGGACACCGGCAGGGAACGCCGTCTCCGCCGCGACGGCTTCGTGCGGCTGGAACCACTCGGCGCCGACCGCCTGGAACGGGTGAGAGCGATCTTCGAGGGCTTCGCCGACCGCTATGACGGCGGCTTCCTCGCCACGCTGCTCCTGCCCGACCTCGCACACCGCCGCGCCGTGCACGAGGCGCTGGCCGTCGAGATGGACCCGCTGGTCGACGCGGCCCTGCACGGGTACCGGTCGGTGTTCTGGGGCTTCGTGGTGAAACGGCCGAGCGAAGACGGCGAACTGGGGCTGCACCAGGACATCACCCTCCTGGCGGAGGGCGACACGCGGCCCGGCCTCACGGTGTGGACGCCGCTCGTCGACGTGGAGCCCGCCAACGGATGCCTGTCGATGGTCCCGGGCAGCCATCGGACGAACAGCATGCCGCGCGGTCCTGGAACCCCGTTCCCCTACCCCGAGGCCGAGGCGGCGATCCGCGAACGGTGCCTGGTGGAGCTGCCGGCGCCGGCCGGCACGGGGGTGGCCATGGACCACCGGACGTTCCACTGCTCGCCTCCCAACACCGGGACCGCGACGCGTCCCGCCGTGGCCGGGATCCTGCTGCCGCGGGAGGCGGACCTGCGCTACTACCACCGCACGATCGGCGAGGCGGGCCCCTGCCTGGAGGGGTTCGCCGTGGACGACGGTTTCCTGCTCCGCCACCTGCTCGGGACGAGGCCCGACGGCGGACGGAGCCTCGGTACCGCACCGGAGACCGTGACGCGGATGCCCGCGGAGCTGATGTCGAGCTTGTCGTCTTGAACCGGAAAGGAGAGATCACATGGACGGCTCTGGAGAAAGGCTTTCCCAACAGTCCGAGGTCCCCTCGGTACGGACCTTCCAGATCGACCCCGGGGGCCTGGGCGGGATCGCCGAGAGCATCAACCTCTTCAGGGGCGCGGTGACCCTCCCGCTCCGGCTGGCGTCCGTCGCCGGCAGGAACGGGCTCGAAGCCTGGGCCGCCCTGCTCTACCTGGGGCCGGAGCCCGACGAGGTCGACACCTGGAACCTCGACGCGCCGACCGGGCCGCTGGGCGTCGGCTGGCGGATGGGCTTCGACTTCATCGCCCTGGACGACAGGTCCACCGGCGCGCCGGGACATCACGACTACTACCTGATCTCCGACGGGATGTCCCGCCGTCTGCTGAAGACCGCCGTCACGAGCGAGTACGAGGAATTCGAACTGGAGCAGTACGAGTTCTGGCGCATCCGCCATCATCCCGCCGAGGAGCGCTGGGTGATCGTCCGGGAGAACGGCGACCGTTACGTCTACGGGGGCAGGACCGCCGACCCGGCCTCCAGCCCGGTCCAGTACGGAGTGAAATGGGGAGGCCCGAGGGGCGGCTGGCGCGGCAGCAGCATCCAGACCAGCGGCCAGCACCGCTTCCCCGTCGCGTGGAACCTCGCCGAGATCCGGAATCCCTGGGGCGACGCCCTCCATTTCGGCTATGAGAACGACCTCGAGGTCATCGGCACCTCCGCGGGCCTGACCTACACCAGGTCCTCGCGGCTGGTGTCCGCCACGGCGCCGTTCGGCCGGGTGCTGTCCTACCGGTACGGGGAGAAGGTCCACACCGCGGCGATCCGCGAATACCAGATCCCCCACTCCGATCCCAAGCGCCCCGGCTTCCGCGCCTTCCAGGACCGCTACGACACGCGCTACCTGGACTCGATCGAGGTCAGGAACGCACCCGACGCCGCGTCCGGTGCCGGGGAGTCGCTGCTCTCGATCCGGTTCGAGTACGAACTGCGCAACGTGGCACGCGACCGGTCCCAGGATCCGGACTTCTACAAGCGCTATCTGACGAAGATCGTGATGTCCACCGGCGAGGGCCTGGAACTGCCCGGCTACTCCTTCGACTACCACACCGGCCCCTCGGACGCCGGTGGCATCCGCGGCGCGCTGAAGTCGATCGCCTATCCGCAGGGCGGGACGGTGACCTACGGCCACGGGAAGGCGACGCTCACCGGCACGAGCCGATCGCTGGACATCACCCCTTCGGGCGTCCCCCGGGTCTGGTTCGGCCCGGACTACACGGTCGTCACCACGCTCGACGGCGCCCGCCGGGGCCTCGGCGTCACGCTCTACAGCTGGACGGGGGAGTGGGTCGCCGCGGCCCGCACCTACACGCTGGAGCAGGACATCGACCTCGCGACCCTCCAGGTCTCGGCGGAACCGGAGTTCTTCGCGCTGAGCTTCAAGTCCGCGGGCGCCAAGCCGAAGCTCTACACGGCGCTGTTCCACAAGCGGTACGGCAGGCGCGGCGACTGGTTCATGGACGAGGACCTGACCGTCCTCTCCATCGACAACGGCAAACAGGGCATCGTGGCGACCGGGCAGGAGTTCGTCGTCGCCATCGCCTCCGGGGGGCATTTCCGCGCCCGGGTGTGGGATCCGGTCGCCAAGGCGTGGCAGGACCGCAGCCCCCTGAACGTGGACCGCAACGCCTCCTACGCTCTCGTCGCCGCCCGCGACTACTTCGCGCTGGCGAGCTTCCAGCCCGGAACCCGCCGTGTGAACCTCGCCCTGCGGTACTTCGACGACGCGAACCTCCAGTTCCGGCCGGTGAGCCTCCAGGTGAGCACCCTGAACGGGGTCGTCTGGGACGAGGAGAGCACACCGGAGGACTTCTGGAGCACCGGCTCCGACTACGCCGTCATGACGTACGCGACCCGTTCCGAGGGCGAGAAACTGGACTACAAGGTCGTCATCCAGCAGTGGGGCGAGGACCTCACCGCGCAGGTGAACCTCGACAGGTCCTACTCGGTGACGATGACCGAGGACCTCGCCTTCCTGCGCAGTATGGCCAGCGGGGCGGTGGTGGGAAACGTCGGGAACCTGTTCCGCTTCGACGGTGTGCGGTGGATCGAGGGGAAGCTGCCGCTCCCTCCGCCGGACGCCCGGCAGGCACGGCGTTTCGTCTACGGGGCGGACGTCGCCATCGTGTCCGGTACGAACGGCGCAGCCCTGGCCGCCTTCGACCCCTTCGACGGCCAGTGGTCCGTGGTCCGCCAGCCGACGTCCAGCAGCCTCGGGATCATGCCGACGGCCAGCGCGGACTACGTGTCGATGGGAAGGACGGTGCTGTACCGCGACCAGGTCGGCGCGTTCGTGGACGCCTTCACGCTCCCCGCTCTCATGGTGAGCGAGAGCCTGGCGAACCGGGCACCGGAGTTCCTCGCCTACCAGGACACCAGCCAGAGCACCAACATCGTGCCGCTCGCCAACGGCAAGGTCGTCGGCGCGGCGTCCCTGCGGCTGGCGAACGAGCGGATCGTCGTGGAAGGGGAAGGGCGGCCGGGCACCTCCCTCGTCGGGTCCTCGGCGTTCGTGACGTTCACCGGGCAGAGCTTCGACCGTCCCGCCAAGCTCACCTTGCACCAGTACCTCGATGAGCAGGTCACCGGGCCGGTCGAGCGGTACCCCGTCACCTCGCTGCGCATCGATGACCGCGTGGTCTCGCCGTGGGGAGGCGACGGGGGGAAGGCCACGGGCATCCGCTACTCCTACGACTGCGACCATGTGAGCGTCTCCCCCGACGGGAGCACCGTCGAGTTCGCCGCCGCCACCGCGGTCTACGGCGTGGCGGAGGCCGAGCCGGGGTCGGCCGCCTACCCCGCTCCGGAGGCGACCCCGTTCGGGCGCTCGGAGTTCCGCTTCCACAACGACCGCTCACCGCGCGCCATGGGCCTCGTGCCCGATGACGCGCTCCTGGGCCCGGCCGCGGTCTACTACAGCTACCTCAACGGGATGCTGTACGACCAGACGGACTACGACGCCGACGGGGAACCGGTCGAGAGGGTGATGAACCTCTACACGGTGGGCACCCGGATCGAATCCCCCCTCGGCGGCGGCTCACGCCCGCTCATCGGCGGGTACGTCCGCCCCGCCGCGGTCGAGACGAGCCAGTACGAGAAGAGGATCGAGGTGGCCGCGGACGCCGCCGCCCCGCCGGACACCGTGCCCGCCGGCCTCGTCACGTCGTACGCCGAGCGCGGCATGGACGTGGGGAACGGGCTCCTGGTGGCCGCGCCGGTGCCCGGCCGATGGCGCCTGTACCCCGATCCCGGCCGGCCGACGTACCTGCCGGTGTCCCTCGACGGCGACAGGCTCACCGCGTCGGTGGCCGTGACCCGCACGGTGTCCTACGAGCATTCCCCGGCCACCGGGCTGCTGGTGTCGGACCGGACGGGCAGCCACGACGCGCAGGGCCGTCCCATCACCCTCCGGCGCGAGATCTACTACGGATGGCAGGTGCCCGAGTACCGCGCGCTGGCCGACGCGCACATCTGGTCGACCGTCGTGCTCTCGGCACGTCTCCACCGGTTCGACGACGACCCTTCCGAGGCCCCCGGAGGCGAACCCGTCGAACTCGCGCTCACCACGTTGAAGGAGTGGCCGAGCGCCGGTTCGGGGACCGTGGCCCTTGCCCCCTGCCGCTCCTACACGGCGGTGGCACCCACCGTCTACGACCGCTCCCGCCCCGTGCCGGTGCGGTTCGACGACTGGGGCAACACCCGCACGACCGAGCCCTCCGGATGGCGCCGGGTCGGAGAGGTCCTCTCCCGCACCGAGCACGGCGCGGTACTGGAGGCGGTGGACGTGAAGGGGGAATCGGCCTGCAACGTCCTCGACGCCACCGGAACGCAGCAGCTCGCCCAGTTCTCCGGCGCGGGCCGCAGAGAGGTCACCTACCAGGGCTTCGAAGCATACGAGTCGGACGACGGGTGGTCCCTGTCCGACGGGTCCGACCTGTGGGCGAACGCCGTCGAAGGCGACGCCCACACGGGGTACCGGTCCCTCCTCCTGCCCGCGGGATCGCCGTCGTTGCGGCGTTCGCTCTCGCTGCGCGGCGACGGCACCCCGTACATCCTGTCGTACTGGGCGAAGACCCGCGCCGGGTTCTCCGGCGGCGCGACCTGGACGGCCGAGGGACCTGACGGCACCATCGCGGTCTTCCCGATCGAGGAGACCGGCGGCGAGTGGTCGCACCGGCACCACATCGTGCGCCTCGGCTCCGGGACGGGCGGCGCCGCCGACGTCACCGTGGCGGCCACCGGCGGTTCCACCGGCGGGCTGCTGCTCGACGACATCCTGTTCGCGCCGTTGCGCGCCACGGCGGAGGCCGTCGTCTTCCACCCCAGGTACGGCGACACCGTCGCGGCGGTGGCACCCAGCGGCGCGACCAACCGGATGATCTACGACAGCCGCCGGAGGGCGGTGGGCGGCGTGGGGGCCCGGGGCACCGTGACGTCCGCGCTGGCGCTGGGCCTCGGATGGAGCCGCGGTACCGCCTCGGCCGAGGAGGTGCCGAACTCCCTGGTCGAGGTGAAGCCGCAGGCCGGGGGAGTGC
>JAFACJ010001054.1 GCA_023425615.1 Actinomycetes bacterium | reverse complement strand
TGTCCCGGGTCGGCGATCGAGACGACGATCCCGACGACCAGGCCGCGCGCGTCGAGGAGGGGGCCGCCGGAGCTGCCGGGGTTGACGGACGCGTCGAACTGGATGAGCCCGCGCAGGCCGCCCTTCTCGCCGGCGGTGGCCCGGTCCAGGCCCGACACGACGCCGGTGGAGACGCTGTAGGTCAGGCCCAGCGGGTTGCCGATCGCGACGACCGGCGCGCCCACGGCGACGCCGCCGCCGCCGCCGAGCGTCGCCGGGACGAGCACCTCCGGCAGGCCCGCGGGGGTGAGCGTCGCGACGTCGAGCCGCGGCTGGGAGGAGGCGACGGACGCCTTCGCGCGGGTGCCGTCGGAGAACGTCACGGTGATGTCCTCGGCGCCGTCGATGACGTGGTGCGCCGTCAGGATCGTCCCGTCCTCGGCCGCGATCACCCCGGTCCCGAGGGACCGCCCGGCGCGGACGACCACCACCGAAGGGCCGACCCTCTCGAAGACCTCGGCCACCGTGGGCGCCTTGCTGGGCGTAGGAGTCGGGCTCGGCGCGGGCACCGCCTCCCGGCCGTCTCCGCCGCCGCGTCCCAGCCAGAACGCGAGCACCGCCACCACGATCAGCGCGCCGGTCGCGGCGGCGAGCCGCCGTGTCCTTCCGGCCGCGGCTCCCTGAGCTCCGGCCGCTCCCGCCTCCCGCGGCCCGCGCTCCATATCCCTAAGCTACAAATTTCAAATAAAAAGACGATAAGCCCATGTGGTCAGGGGTGTGCCGGGGAACACGTGGCACCTGGCCATAAGCGGATGAATCCCACAGGTCCGCTTGCAGGTTTCCGCCCGGGACGGAACGCTTGCGGTGAATCGGTGACCGAGCGGGTGGGGGAGAAGGTGGCGGGGACGGAGCCGGAGATCGACACGACGATCCCGCACTCGGCGCGGATCTGGAACTACTGGCTGGGCGGCAAGGACAACTACGAGGCCGACCGCGTGGCCGGTGACGCCTATGTCGCCGCCTATCCGGGGATCGTGGACATCGCCAGGGCCGGGCGGGCGTTCCTCGCGCGGGCGGTGCGGTACCTGGTCGAGGAGGAGGGCGTCCTCCAGTTCCTGGACGTGGGGACGGGGCTCCCGACCGTCGACAACACGCACGAGCTCGCCCAGCGCGCGCATCCGGCGGCCAGGATCGTGTACGTGGACAACGACCCGCTGGTGCTGTCGCACGCGCGGGCGCTGCTGACCAGCACCCCGCAGGGCGCCACGGAGTACCTGGACGCCGACATGCACGATCCGGAGTGGATCCTGCGGCTGGCGGCGGGGACGCTGGACTTCTCCCGGCCGGTGGCGCTGATGCTGATGGGCGTGCTCGGGCATGTCAACGACGACGACGAGGCGGCCGGGGTGGTGGAGGGCCTGATGGCGGGGCTGCCGCCGGGGAGCTTCCTCGCGCTCTATGACAGCCTGGACGTCGACGCGTCGCTGAACGAGGCGCAGCAGGACTACGACGACACCGGCGCGGTTCCCTACAAGCTCCGTTCACGGCGGGCGATCGAGAGGTTCTTCGGCGGGCTGGAGCTGGTCGAGCCGGGTCTGGTGCCGTGCCTGCGCTGGCGACCGGAGGTTGATTTCGGCGATATTCCGGATGTGCCGACACTGGCGGGTATAGCCCGTAAGCCGTGACCGTTATCGTGCCGTGACGGTAAGTGATGCACATTGCACAGGTGGGGGAGCGCGGAGCGGTCCATGATGGCGGAAGTGCTGTCGTGGGCGTGAGAGGACCAGGAGATGAACGGTGACCACCTGGCGGTGGTGCAGCAGGCCGCTGCCGCCGGGAGGCTGGGTCCGATCGCGGCGCGGATGCTCCTCGGGTCGTGGCTGCGCGCGCTGCGGGGAGCCCGCGGCATCACCCGGGAGGAGGCGGGGAAGGTCATCCGCGCCTCGCCCTCCAAGATCGCCCGGATGGAGCTGGGGTACCACGGCTTCAAGGAGCGGGACGTGCTGGAACTGCTCGGTCTCTACGAGGTGCCGGAGCCTGACCGGGCGACGCTGTTCGAGCTGTCCCGCCAGGCGAACGAGCCGGGCTGGTGGCGGCCGTTCCACGACGTGGTGCCCGACTGGTTCGAGAACTACCTCGGTCTGGAGCAGTCGGCGGCGGTCGTCCGCTGCTATGAGACGCGGGCGGTCCACGATCTGCTGCAGACCCCCGACTACGCCCGCGCCGAACTGGCAGGCCGGTTCCCCGAGGACTCCGCGGAGACGCGCGACCGGCGGTTGGAGCTGCGGCTGCGCAGGCAGGAGATCCTGACGCGGCAGGACGGCCCGCGGGTGTGGATCGTGCTGGACGAGTCGGTGGTGCGGCGGCCCGCGGGCGGCGCGGCGCTGATGCGCGCCCAGTTCGACCACATCCTGGAGCTCGCCGACCGGCGGAACATCACGGTCCAGGTGCTGCCGTTCGCCCGCGGCATCCACGCGGCCGGCGGCCCGCCGCTCAGCCTGCTGCGGCCGACGGTCTTCGGCGTGCTCCCCGATGTGGTCTTCCTGGAGCTGATGGACGATGGGCGCTACCCGAGCCGGCCCGCGGAGGTGGAGCGCCACCGCCTCCGGCTGGACCGGATCGGGATGCGCGCGGCACCGCCGGAGGAGCTCGCGGCGGTCCTGCACCGCGTGCTCAGCGAGGGATGACGTCGAGGGGCGCCGACGACAGGCTTCCCGACGGTATCCAGATCCAGGCCGGAACGCTGGTCTCCTTGTTCTCCACGTGCAGCGGGGAGTAGTCGTGCGGGTCGACCCAGCCGGAGCCGGGGACGATGACCTCCCGGTGCACCTGGTCGGAGGTGACCAGGACGAAGTCCGTTCCGCAGGCGGACATGGTGGTCTTGACGGCGGCGCCGTCGAGGAGGCGGAACAGGAGGTTGAGGGCGGCTCCCGCGACACCGGATTCGTCGAATTGCAGGTATCCGGCGGTGACGGCGACGCGCAGGCGGAGCCGGTCGCCGTCGTGCGCGGTGTGGTTGTGGCGCCTGGCCAGGTGGTGCAGCCAGGCGGCGACGGGGCCGAGCAGCAGTTCGACGCTCACCTGGGGCGGCGCGACGAGGAGCACCCCGTCGCCGCGGTCCTCGTGGTGCAGGTCCTCCCAGACCAGGCCGGCCGCCGCGCAACCGCCGCGCAGGAGCTCATAGAGGAGGGCGCGCAGGCGCAGGAGGTCGGCGCGGGACCTGCCGGTGGAGCCGCAGAGGTCGACGGCCAGGCACGCGTGGTGCGTCGTCGGTTCGGGGAGTCCCGGGATGGGGAGGAGCGGTACGCCCGGCGCGGGAGGGCACATGATCGGTTGATCTCCTGTGGTGGTGGCTGGTGGTACGGCCGCCTCGGCCGCGCCGTCCCGGAACGGGGGCGCGGTGGGCCGGTGGCCTGGAACCAGGTTCGCGCCGCGGGCGCCTGCCGCGTGGCGGCGGAAACGATCGAGATCAAAAAACTCCATGGCCGTCGCGGACGGGGGAGCGGGTGCGATCGCCGCTCCCGCTCCACGGGGCGCGGGGCGTTCGCACAGGTGGAGCGGCGATCGCGTGGTGGGAGCCCGGTCCAGGGAGCCGCCCTCCCGGCTCGGCCGCGGCCCCGGTCTGCCTCCCGGGCCGGTACGAGCCGTGATCTCAGTATCACTCGAAAATCTCAGGAATACCCGCCGGGCTCTGTTTATCGCATAAATCGCACGTTCGTGGACGCCGCCGTTGTCTACCATACCGAACGGTATTCCGTGCTGCGGAACATCGGGCCGTGGAACGAATCTGGCTAAAAGGGGTGACTGGTGGGTTGGTGGATCCCCAAGCGGTCCCCCGATAGGCCATGATATGACCGCGCCATGTCCGGCAGATGACCGCACAGCATCTGAACGAGACATATCGGTAAAAAATACCGTGTGCCCGGTCCAAGGGCTCAATC
>JAFACJ010000984.1 GCA_023425615.1 Actinomycetes bacterium | reverse complement strand
GGCGGCCCGGCCGCCCCCCCCAACCGCCCCTGACGTTTCAGGAGCCCACCCGATGTCCGGAACATCCCTGTTCCGTCAGGCGTCCTTTCTCCCGGCCGACAGGGCCGGTTCCTGCTCCCTCCCCTCGCGGGTCAGCAGGAGGCAGAAGACCAGCGAGAGCGTGCCGCAGGCGGTGATCCCCGCCGTCATGGAGGCGCCTGTGGCCCCTCCCGCGGACACCAGCGGCGGAATGACCGCGCCGGTCAGGAACTGGGCGGATCCGAGCACCGCCGAGGCGGCGCCCGCTCGCGCGCGGTGGTTCCCCATGGCGAGCGCGGTGGCCTGCGGCATGACGAGGCCGACGCTCGACACGGCGAGGAACACTCCCGCCAGCAGTGCGGCCAGGCCCCAGCCGGCGAGGTCGGCGATGAGCGCGAACGCTCCGCCGGCCGTGCTCGCCGCCACGCCGATCACCAGCAGACCCCGCAATCCGAGGCGGTCACCGGCGAAACGGCCGAGGTTGGCGGCGAGGACGAGGCCGAGGGAGTTCCCCGCGAAGACGAAGGAGAAAGCCTGCGTGCTGATGCCGTACTCGTCCTGGAGGACGAACGTGCCCAGCGAGATGTAGACGAACATCCCGCAGGTGCTGAACGCCAGCACGAGGGCGTACCCGACGAACAGGCGATCGCGGAGCAAGGCGCGGAAACTCCTCCCCGTCTCGCGAAGCCCGCCCGCGTGGCGGGCCGCCGGGGACAGCGTCTCGGGGAGGGCCAGCGACGCCGCCAGCAGCAGCGCTCCGATGACGGCGAGGGCGACGAACAGGCCCCGCCAGTCGGTGAAGCGCGCCATCTGCCCTCCCGCGAGCGGCGCGAGGACCGGCGCCAGCCCGGTCACGACGACCAGCGCCGCGAAGACGCGGGCGGCCCGCGCCCCGGTGAACATGTCGCTCACCATGGCGCGGGCGATGACGATGCCCGCGGCGCCCGCCAGGCCCTGGACCGACCGGAGACCGATGAGCGTCCAGATGTCCTGGGCCAGCGCGCACAGCGCGGAGGCGACGACATAGACGGCGACTCCCGCGATCAGCGGGCGGCGCCGGCCGATCCGGTCGCTCAGCGGGCCGGCCAGGAGCTGGCCCAGGGCGAGGCCGATCATGCACATCGACATGGTCAGCTGGGCCACGGAATCAGTGGCCTCCAGATCCTCTCCCAGCTCGGGAAGGGACGGGAGGTACAGGTCCATGGAGAGCGGCCCGAACGCCGACAGGGCGCCGAGCGCGATCAGCAGCCCGATCCGGCGCCTTCCGGAGGCGACCGGCGAGAAGTCCTTCTCACTCATCGTTCGACGTGCACCCGGACCGAGCGGCCGTCCGCGCCGATCCATCCCTTGGCACGGGCGTAGTCCACCATGGCCTGCCACTTCTCCGCCCACCCGTCCGCCGTCGAGGCGGCCCGCGCGAGCGCGTGCAGGGCCTCCAGGTCGAGATACGCGTGCTCGGTGCCGTGCATCTCGCCGACACCCGCGGCCCGCAGAGCCGCGTCGGCCCGAGCGTGCTCCACACCGCTCACCGTGAGGTGCAGCCGCCCGCAGTCATCGGCCTCGTGGATGGAGACGCCTCCGTCGGCGTGGATGCTCAGGTACATGCTGCTGCTCCTCAGGGGGTCGACACACGGTCAAGGTGGCACTCACCCTCCCAGTGAAATGTTAATCAGGTCAAATAGAAGTTGCAGATGACCGTAGCCACAATTGACTACGCGCATCCTCGGATCCCGCCACCGGTTTCCCTCCGACCTCGGGCAGGTGAAAGATCAGCGGCCGTCCGCAGTCGCGGCCGCAGGCCGCGCCAGGCACCATGGGCGAGCCGCGAGTCCGCTCGGCTCCGGCTCATCGGCCTCTTCGGCCGCGACGCCGTAACTCCGGTCGGCCCCGGCTCGAGGTCATCGTGATCCAGGCCGTGGTCAGTGTGGTGCGGAAGTCCTCGATCTGGTCCGGGGAGAAGCCCGAGACCATGCGGTCCTCAAGGGCACCGACGGCTCCGGCGAACTCGGCGAGGAAACTCCGGCCGCCGTCCGTGAGGTAGATCAGCAGTTCCCGCTTGTTGTCGGGGTTCGCGGCCCGGCGGATGAGCCGGCGCTGTTCGAGCGCGCGGACCATGTCGGCCATGGTCTGCGGGGTGACGAAGGAGTCGCGGGCCAGTTGCGCCGCGGTGACCCCGTCCCTGCGCTCCAGGACGGTGAGCGCCGTGTACTGGAGCGTGGTGACACCCGACCCTCTCAGCAAGTCGTCCAGGTGCGCCCTGATCACCAGTTCGAGCCGCTTGACGGCATAGAGCAGCGACGGGGTCTGTCGGTTCGGATCGCCGGCCACCGGAGCAGATTATCCCGAAAGAGCATTGACAGGAATCCTGTCATTAACCACACTCATCATCAGGTTTCCTGCTGATTGGAGGGCTCGTGACCCACCCCCGGCCCGAACTTCCCCCGTCCTTGCGGCTCGAGCGGCGCGACGACACCGCCGTGCTGACGCTGAACCGCCCGGCCAAGCGCAACGCGCTGGACGACACGACGGTCAACGCGCTCGGCGCCTTCTTCTCCGCGCCCCCCGCCTGGGCGAAGGCCGCGGTACTCGCCGCCGAAGGCCCCCACTTCTCCGCGGGCCTCGACCTCAGCACCCTGTCGGAGCACGACGCCGTCGGGGGTCTGCACCACTCGCGCATGTGGCACGACGCATTCGGCCGTATCGCCCAGGGGACCCTGCCGGTGACCGCCGTCCTGAAGGGCGCCGTCGTCGGCGGCGGCCTCGAACTCGCCACGGCCGCCCATCTGCGCGTCGCGGAGGAATCGGCCTTCTTCGCTCTCCCCGAGGGCAGCCGCGGCCTGTTCGTCGGCGGCGGCGCCTCGGTGCGCGTCTCCCGGCTGATCGGCGCCCAGCGGATGACCGACATGATGCTCACCGGACGCGTGCTGTCGGCCGCGGAAGGAGAGGCCCGCGGCCTGACCGACTACCGGGTTCCCGACGGTGAGGGGCTGGCGAAGGCGCTCGGCCTCGCCGCCCGCATCGCCGAGAACTCCCCGGTCACCAACTACGCCGTCCTGCACGCCCTGCCGCGCATCGCCGACGCCGATGCCGAGACCGGCCTGCTCCTCGAGTCCCTCATGGCGGCCGTCGCGCAGAGCAGCACCGAGGCCAAAGACCGGATGCGCGCCTTCCTCGACGGCAAGGCGGCCAAGGTCCAGCGGGCCGGAGCCGCACCATGACCACGCGCCTTCCTCCTTCCGAGCCGCTCACCCTGCCCAGCGAGGAGCAGAGAGCCCGCGCCCACGTCACCGGGTTCATCGGCTGGCTCGCGCGCGAGCGCGGCGTCGAGGTTCCGGCTTGGGACGACCTGCGCACCTGGTCCGTGACCGATGTCGAGGGCTTCTGGGCAAGCGTCTGGGCATATTTCGGCGTCAAGGCGCACACCCCGTACGAGACGGTCCTCGCCGAGCGGACCATGCCGGGCGCGCGCTGGTTCCCCGGCGCGACCCTGAACTACGCCGAGCACTGCTTCGGCACGCCCGAGGACGCGGACGCGACGGCCGTCGTGGGCCACTCCCAGACCAGGCCACGCGTCGAGCTGACCTTCGGCGAGCTGGCCGAGCAGGTCCGGCGCGTGCGGGCGGGGCTGCGGCGGCTCGGAGTCCGGCGCGGCACCCGGGTCGTCGGCTACCTGCCCAACTGCCCGGAGACGCTCGTGGCGTTCCTGGCGACGGCGAGCCTCGGCGCCGTCTGGGCGAGCTGCGCCCCCGAGTTCGCCGCGCCCGCCGTGGTGGACAGGTTCGGGCAGATCGAGCCGACGGTCCTGCTGGCGGTCGCGGGCTACACCTATGGCGACAAGGAGATCGACCGGCGCGAGCACGTGGCGGCGATCCGCGACGGCATCCCGACTCTGGAGCACGTCGTGCACGTCCCCTACGGCGGGCACGGCCTGCCCGGCACCGTCTCGTGGAGTGACCTGGCCGCGCCGACCGCAGAGGTCCTGGAGTTCGAGCCCGTCCCGTTCGACCATCCGCTGTACGTGCTGTTCTCCTCCGGCACGACCGGCAAGCCGAAGGCCATCGTGCACGGCCACGGCGGCATCCTGCTGGAGCACCTGAAGAACCACGCCTTCCACTGGGACCTCGGTCCGGGAGACCGTCTGCTGTGGTTCACCACGACCGCCTGGATGATGTGGAACACCCTCGTCTCCGCGCTTCTGGTGCGCTCCTCGCTCGTCATGATCGACGGAAATCCCCTCCACCCCGACCTGCGCGCCCAATGGCGGCTGGCCGAGGAGACCGGCGCGACCCTCATGGGCGCCAGCCCCGGCTACCTGATGGCCTGCCGCAAGGACGGCGTCCGGCCCGCCGAGGAGTTCGACCTGTCCCGTCTGCGCCAGATCGGCGTCGCGGGCAGCCCCTTCCCCGCCGAGGGCTTCCGCTGGGTGACCGAGCAGTTCGGACCGTCCGTCCTGCTGAACGTCGGCAGCGGCGGCACCGACGTGTGCACCGGTCTCCTCCAGGGCTCCCCGCTCCAACCCGTCTGGGAAGGCGAGATGTCGGGGCCCAGCCTCGGTGTGGACGCCAAAGCCTTCGACCAGGACGGCGATGAGATCGTCGGCGACGTCGGCGAACTCGTCATCACCGCGCCCATGCCGTCCATGCCCGTGCGGCTGTGGGGCGACGAAGACGGACACCGTATGCGCGACACCTACTTCGACGAATACCCCGGGATCTTCCGGTTCGGCGACTGGTGCCGGTTCTCTCCGCACGGGTCGTGCGTCATCACCGGGCGCTCGGACGCCACCCTCAACCGGGGCGGCGTCCGCCTCGGCACCGCCGAGTTCTACCGGGCGCTGCAAGACGTCGAGGAGGTCACCGACAGCCTCGTCATCCACCTGGAGGACGGGGAAGGCGGCATGGGGGAACTCATCCTCTTCGTCACGCTCGCTGATGGACTCGACCTCGACGACACGCTCAGGGCCCGCCTGATCGGCCGCATCCGCGGCACCCTGTCCCCGCGCCATGTGCCGGACTCCGTCATCGCGGTCCGGGCGATGCCCTACGGGCGGACGGGCAAGAAACTGGAGGTCCCGGTGAAGAAGATCCTCCTGGGCGCGGACCCCGACGCCGTCGCCTCCGCGAGCTCCCTCATGGACCCCTCCTCGCTCGACGCCTTCGCCGCCGTGGCACGCCGCCGAGCCGGAGGCGAGAAGTGACGGCGCCGGTCGCGGTCATCGGCACCGGCGTCATCGGTGCCGGATGGGCGGCGCTGTTCCTCGCCCGCGGTCTGGACGTCGCCGCCCACGACCCGGCCCCCGGCGCCGAGAAGCGGCTGCGCTCTCATGTGGACGGCGCCTGGCCCACGCTCACCCGTCTCGGCCTTGCCGATGGCGCGTCCCGGGAGCGGCTCTCTTTCCACACGAGTGCCGAGAGCGCCGTCGAGGGAGCGGGGTTCGTGCAGGAGAGCGGGCCTGAACGTGCCGACCTCAAGCGCGACCTGCTGGCCGTCCTCGACGAGGCGGCTCCGGCGGGGGTCACGATCGCGAGCAGTTCTTCGGGCCTGATGCCCACCCGCCTGCAGGAGATGTGCGGCGCGCACCCCGAGCGGGTGCTGGTAGGCCACCCCTTCAACCCCTCCTACCTGATCCCGCTGGTCGAGGTCGTGCCCGGCGAGGCCACCGACCCCGGCGTCACCCGCGCCACCGTGGACTTCTACAGCGGGATCGGCAAACGCCCCGTCCTGGTGCGCGGGGAAGTCCCGGGCCATCTGACCAACCGGCTCCAGGCCGCTCTCTGGCGCGAGGCATACTCGCTCGTCGAGCGGGGCATCGCCACCGTCGCCGACATCGACACGGCCATCTCCCACGGACCCGGCCTGCGCTGGGCGCTCCTCGGTCCGCTCGTGGGCCAGCACCTGTCGGGCGGGCCCGGTGGAATGGCGCACACCCTGGAACACCTGGGTCCCCCGGCCCAGGTCTGGATGGACGACCTCGGCGCACCGCGGCTGACACCCGAACTCGCCGCCTTGCTCGTGGACGGGGTGGACGCCGAACTGGACGGCATCGACCAGGCCGCGATGGTCGCCGACCGCGACGCACTGCTCGTCGATCTCCTGCAGGCCAAGAGCCGGCACCGCTCGCTACCGTGACGAACCGAGGAAGCCGATGACCTACATCCCCCGCATCGACCCGGACGCCATCGTCGCCCTGGACGTCCACACCCACATCGAGGCCGACCACCACGGCTGCCTCTCGCTGGACGCCGAACTGATGGAGGCGTCCGCGAAGTACTTCAAGGCCGATCAGGACCGGACACCGACCGTCGACCGCGTCGCCGCCTACTACCGGGAGCGGAACATGGCGGCCGTCGTCTTCACCGTCGACGCCGCCACCGAACTCGGCCATCCCGCGCTGTCCAGCGAGGAGATCGCCGAGCAGGCCTCCGAACACGCAGACGTCCTCATCCCCTTCGGCTCCGTCGACCCCCGGCGGGGAGAGGCCGCCATCACGCAGGCCAAGCGGCTCGTCCAGGACTTCGGCGTCCGCGGGTTGAAGTTCCACCCGAGCCTCCAGGGCTTCGCCCCCAACGACCCCGAGTGGTATCCGCTCTGGCAGGCGCTCGAAGACCTCGGCACCATCGCCCTCTTCCACACCGGCCAGACCGGCATCGGCGCCGGGCTTCCCGGTGGGCGCGGCATCAAGCTGCGCTACTCCGACCCGATGCTCCTCGACGACGTCGCCGCCGACTTCCCCGGCCTGACCATGATCCTCGCCCACCCCTCCGTCCCCTGGGTCGACTCCTCCATCTCCATCGCCACCCACAAGGCCAACGTCCACCTCGACCTGTCCGGCTGGTCCCCCAAGTACTTCCCGCCCCAGCTCGTCCGCCAGGCCTCCGGGCCCCTCCGCCGCAAGGTCCTGTTCGGCTCCGACTACCCCGTTCTCACCCCCGACCGGTGGATGGCCGACTTCGCGGCGCTCGACGTCAAGGAAGAGGCCAAGCCGCTCATCTTCAAGGAGAACGCGCTGCGCGTCCTCGGCCTGCGCGGGGAGGGCCGGTGAACGCCGCGCTCGCGCACGGGCTGGGCGAGGACCACCTAGCGCTCAGGGAGCTCGCCCGTCGTGTCGCCGACGAACGGCTGGCACCGCAGGCGGCCGAGATCGACGAGTACTCCCGCTTTCCCGGCGCATCGCTGCGCGCCCTCGTCTCCGCGGGCCTCCACGCCGTCGGCATCCCGGAGGAGTACGGGGGCCAGGGCGGCGACCATCTCGCCGTCGCCGTCGTCGCCGAGGAACTCGCACGGGCCTGCGCGACGACCCAGCAGGTTGCCGGATCGAACGAGCTGTTCGCCCTTCCGCTGCTCCTGAGTGGCGCGCCGGAGCTGTGCAAGCGGTACCTGCCGCGCATCGCCTCCGGGGAATGGCTCGGTGCGTTCGCGCTGTCGGAA
>JAFACJ010000913.1 GCA_023425615.1 Actinomycetes bacterium | reverse complement strand
CGACGTCGCCCCGGCCCGCACGCACGGTCTCCAGGGGGGTGGCGAGGATGCCGGCCGGGTCGCTGCGGGCGACGCCTATTCTGACGCTGCCCACATCGACGGCCAGCCGCACACCCTGTCTCACTCGGCTCCTACCGCGTGTTCCACCACGTTCAACGCCTCAGCGATCTTACCGGGATCGACGCCCCCACCCTGGGCTATATCGTCCTTACCTCCGCCGCCGCCGCCCAGCACCTTGGCCGCCAGCGACACCAGCTTCCCCGCCTTGACGCCGCGCTCCCTGGCCCGCTCGTCGACGGCGACGACCATCACGGGCCGGTCCTTGGGCACGCCGACGACCATCACCACGGCGGGCCGGTCACCGATCCGCGAGCGCACGTCCAGGGCCAGCTTGCGCAGGTCGTCGGCGCCGGTGCCGTCGGGGGCGCGGTGCCCCACGAAGGCGACGCCGTTCACGTCCTTGGCGCCCTGGGCCAGCCCCGCGGAGGCGGCCAGCACCTGCTCGGCGCGCAGCCGCTCCAGGTCCTTCTCGGCCTCGCGCAGCCGGGTCACCAGGCCGGAGATGCGCTCGGGCAGCTCCTCGCGGCGCGCCTTGACCTGGTCGGCGAGCTGGGAGACCAGCACGCTCTCGCGGGCCAGGAACTGGAAGGCGTCGAGGCCCACCAGCGCCTCGATACGGCGCACCCCGGCGCCGATGGACGACTCGCTGAGCAGCTTGATCAGGCCGAGCTGGCCCGAGCTGCCCACATGGGTGCCACCGCACAGCTCGCGGGAGTAGTCGCCGACCTCCACGACCCGCACCTCGTCGCCGTACTTCTCGCCGAACAGCGCCATCGCGCCCATCGCCACCGCCTCGGTCTGGCTGGTGGTGAACGCGCGGACCTCGAGGTCGTCGATGAGCACCTCGTTGACCTCTGCCTCGACATCGCGCAGCACCGACGGGGGCACCGCGCCGGCGGCGGTGAAGTCGAACCGGAACCGGCCCGGGGAGTTCTCCGACCCCGCCTGCGCCGCCGACTCGCCCAGCGCCGCGCGGAAGCCCTTGTGGACCATGTGGGTGGCGGTGTGCGAGCGGGAGATCGCCTGGCGCCTGCGCACGTCGATCTCGGCCAGCACCGTGTCGCCGGAGCGGGCCAGGCCCGAGCGCACCCTGCCGCGGTGCACGATCAGCCCGGCCAGCGGCGACTGCACGTCGGTGACCTCGATCTCGGCGCCGCCCAGGAACTGGATCTTCCCGTGGTCGGCGAGCTGGCCGCCGCCCTCGGCGTAGAACGGGGTGCGGTCGAGGACCACCTCGACGTCGGTGCCCTGGGGCGCCTCGGCGACGTTCGCGCCGTTCACCAGCAGGCCCACGACCCTGGCCTCGGCGGTGAAGTGACCGTAGCCGAGGAAGTCGACGGCGCCGCCCGTCTCCTCCAGCAGGGAGCCCAGCACCGAGACGTCGGCGTTGCCGGTCTTCTTCTCCTTGGCGTCGCGCTTGGCCCGCTCCCGCTGCTCGGCCATGAGCCGCCGGAAGCCCTCCTCGTCGACCGACAGGCCCTGCTCGGCCGCCATCTCCAGGGTGAGCTCGATGGGGAAGCCGTAGGTGTCGTGCTGCTGGAAGGCGTCGGCGCCGCCGACGACCTCGCGCCCGGACTCCCGCGACTCCCGCACCGCCACGTCGAAGATCGACTCACCGGTGCGCAGCGTCCGGGAGAAGCTCTCCTCCTCGGCGTCGATGACGGTGTGGATGTTGGCGGCGGTGCGGACCAGCTCGGGGTACTGCTCGCCCATCGCGCCGATCGCGGTGGCCGTCAGCTCGTGCAGGAGACCGCGCTCCTGGCCGCCCAGCAGCCGCAGCTTGCGCACGGCGCGGCGCAGGATGCGGCGCAGCACGTAGCCGCGTCCCTCGTTGGACGGGATGATCCCGTCGGAGACCAGCATCATGCCCGCGCGCACGTGGTCGGCGACGACGCGCAGCGACACGTCGTCGCCCTCGTTCGCGCCGTAGCGGGTGCCGGTGAGCTGCGCGGCCCGGTCCAGGACCTTCCAGAGGGTGTCGGTCTCGTAGATGTTGTCGACGCCCTGCAGCAGCGCGGCCATGCGCTCCAGGCCCATGCCGGTGTCGATGTTCTTGGCCGGCAGCTCGCCCGCGATGTCGAAGTCGGTCTTGCTGCGCACCTTGTCGAGCTGGAACTGCATGAAGACCAGGTTCCAGACCTCCAGGTAGCGGTCCTCGTCGGCCTCGGGGCCGCCCTCGCGCCCGTGCTCGGGGCCGCGGTCGTAGTAGATCTCCGAGCAGGGGCCGCCGGGCCCGGGGACGCCCATGTGCCAGAAGTTGTCGGCGAGGCCGCGGCGCTGGATGCGGTCGAGCGGGACGCCGACGTTCTTGTGCCACAGCTCGGCCGACTCGTCGTCGTCGTGCAGGACGGTGACCCACAGCTTCTCCTCGGGGAAGCCGAAGCCGCCCTCGGACTGCGAGCGGGTCAGCAGCTCCCAGGCGAACGGGATCGCCTGCTCCTTGAAGTAGTCGCCGATCGAGAAGTTGCCCAGCATCTGGAAGAAGGTGGCGTGCCGGGTGGTCCTGCCGACCTCCTCGATGTCCGGGGTGCGCACGCACTTCTGGCAGCTGGTCATGCGCTTGGCCGGGGGGGTCCGCTGGGCCAGGAAGTAGGGCTTGAACGGAACCATGCCGGCCGGTACCAGCAGCAGCGTCGGGTCCTCTGCGACGAGGCTCGCCGAGGGGACGACGGTGTGCCCGTTCTGCTCGAAGTACCGCAGGTATCGGCGGGCGATCTCAGCCGACTCCATGTGTTCCGTCCTTGATGTCGTCGTTGTCGTTGGTCTCGTTGATCGGGCGTGCCTGCAGGATCCGGATCGGCCTGCGGCGCGGGTCCACCGGCGGCTCCTGGTCCAGGCGGATGGCCTCGTTCAGCTCGGCCTCCCGCTCCGCCGCGTGCTCCCGCACCCGCTCGGCGAAGGCGCGCAGCCTGTCGCCGGTGCCGTTACCGGTCCTCACCGCGGTCTCCACGGCGCGGACGGCGAGGCTCTCGGGGGCGAGGCTGCGGGCGAAGCGCACCGCGCGCCGCTGCGCGTACAGGGCGGTGCCCGCCCCCACGGCGAGCCAGAAGATCCGCTTCATCTACGGCCTCCCTTGCGCTGGGCCGGGAGCTGGGGCCTGGCGGGCGCGCTCTGCGGAGCGGGCCGGCCGAGCGCCTTGCGCACCCCGTAGGAGAAGGACGCCGCCTTCACCAGCGGGCCGCTCACCACCGAGGTCATCACGGTGGTGACCGCCGAGACGTTCTGGCTGACCCCGGCCATCTGCTTGGTGATCACATCGGTCCGGTCGAGCTGCTCTCCCGCCTGCTCCACCGCGCGGGCCATGTCCTCCAGCAGCGGCGCGGCCTGGTCGCCCAGCTCCGCGACGAGCCTGGTGGTCTCCCGCAGCAGCCGGGCCAGCCTGAGC
>JAFACJ010000196.1 GCA_023425615.1 Actinomycetes bacterium | reverse complement strand
GCCGCTGCCAGCCCGCGTCCACGTCCACGTCAGGTCGCCCGGCCAGCGCCGCCGCGCTGATCGCCGCGTCCTGCTGCGCGACGGCCAGCGCGGACAGGCAGACCGGACAGTTCGCGATGTGCCGGCGGTCGGCGTCGGCGACACCGGCCGGTTCGTCCAGGAGCCGGCGTAGCGTGCCGTCAGTCGGATGACGCATGGCGGTTCAACTCCTTGCGTAGGGCGGACTCGGCGCGGCGTACGGTGGTGCCGACGCTGCCGGGGGAGAGGTCGAGGGCGGCGGCGACCTCGGCGTAGCTGAGGCCGCTGTGTCGGAGCAGGAGGGCGACGGCCTGGCGGCGGGGCAGTCGGGCCAGTGCCGTCCGCACCCGCCGACGCTCGTCGCGGGTCACCACCGTGTCGGCGACGTCGGGACTGACGGTCTCCGCGGCACCGGCGAACTGCTCCCGGGCGGTGCGTCGACGGTGGGACCGGACCTGGTTCAGTGCGGTGTGCGCCGCGGCGACCGACAGCCAGCCCACCGCCTGCCCGGCCGGGACCGAGGAGCGCCCGAAGGCGAGAAACACCTCCTGCGCCACGTCCTCGGCCTCGACGCGGGAGCCGAGCACGCGGGCGGCGACCCCGACGATCCGGGGATAGGTGGTACGGAAGACCTGTTCGAGGTCGGCGCGGATGCCGTTCCGTCCGGCCGCGGCCGACCCGATCACGCCATCCTCCCCCCGCGCCATTCGCCCTGCGGACCCGTCGTGGCCGAACACGCGCCGGACCGTCCGCGCGGCGGTCATCCGTCCCGGCGCGACGAGACCAGCTTGCTCCTCCATACCTACGAAGCACCGCCGACGGCGCAGAAGTGACACCTCGGCTGCCAGGATCTCAGTGCCGGGCCGCCGACGGGTAGCGCGGCCGCCGACGCCGCGCTACCCGGACGGTGCGGCAACGCCTATCCGCGCCGGGCCGCCGGCCCGAGGTCGAAGCGGTCCAGGTTCATGACCTTGACCCAGGCCGCGACGAAGTCCTGGACGAACTTCTCCTCGCCGTCGGCGCTGGCGTAGACCTCCGCGATGGCGCGCAGCTGGGAGTTCGCACCGAAGACCAGGTCGACGGCGGTGGCCGTCCAGACGACCGCACCGGTGGCCCGGTTTCGGCCCTCGTAGACGTTCTCGGTCGAGGCGGACACCTTCCACTGGGTGTCGATGTCGAGCAGGTTGACGAAGAAGTCGTTGGTCAACATCTCGGGTCGGTCGGTGAGCACCCCGTGTGGCGTCTGTCCCGTGTTGGCGTTGAGCGCCCGCAGGCCGCCGATCAGGGCGGTCATCTCGGGTGCGGTGAGCGTCAACAGGTTGGCCCGGTCCAGCAGCAGGGTCTCCGGGGACAGCTTCTGACCCTCCCGCACGTAGTTGCGGAATCCGTCCGCCCTCGGTTCGAGCACGGCGAAGGACTGCACGTCGGTCTGCTCCTGGGAGGCGTCCGTGCGGCCGGGGGCGAACGGGACGGTGACGTCGTACCCGGCGCTGCGGGCCGCCTGCTCGATGGCGGCGTTCCCGCCGAGCACGATCACGTCCGCGAGGGAGACCCGTCTGCCGCCGGACTGCCCCGCGTTGAAGTCCTCCTGCACCCGCTGGAGCACCGGCAGCACCGTGGCCAGCTCCGTCGGGTCGTTGACCGCCCAGTTCCGCTGCGGCTCAAGGCGGATCCGTGCCCCGTTCGCCCCACCCCGTTGGTCGGTGCCGCGGAAGCTCGCCGCCGAGGCCCACGCCGTACGGACCAGTTGGGCGACGGACAGCCCGGAGGCGAGCAGTGCCGCCTTGAGCGTGTCGAGGTCAGCGGCGTCGACCAGTTCGTGGTCGACCGGCGGCACCGGATCCTGCCACAGCTGCGGCTCGGGCACCCACGGCCCGAGGTAGCGCGACAGCGGCCCCATGTCCCGGTGCAGCAGCTTGTACCACGCCTTCGCGAACGCCTCCGCGAACTGGTCCGGATTCGCCAGGAAGCGCCGCGAGATCTGCTCGTACGCCGGGTCGACCCGTAGCGCGAGGTCCGTGGTGGCCATCATCGGGGCGTACCGGATCGAGGGATCGTGGGCGGACGGCACGGCGTCGGCCGCGGCGCCGTCCTTGGGCCGCCACTGCTTCGCACCGGCCGGGCTCTCGGTCAGCTCCCACTCGTACCCGAAGAGGGTTTCGAAGAAGCTGTTGTCCCAGGTGATCGGGGTGGGCGTCCAGGCGCCCTCAAGTCCGCTGGTGATGGTGTCGTCACCCGTGCCGCTGCCGAAGCTGTTGCGCCAGCCCAGCCCCTGCTCCTCCAGCGGCGCGGCCTCCGGCTCCGGCCCGAGGTAGCTGGCGGGGGCGGCACCGTGGGTCTTGCCGAAGGTGTGGCCGCCGGCGATGAGCGCGACGGTCTCCTCGTCGTCCATCGCCATCCGCCGGAAGGTCTCCCGGATGTCGCGGGCGGCGGCCAACGGATCCGGAGTGCCGTTCGGCCCCTCCGGGTTCACGTAGATCAGTCCCATCTGCACCGCGCCCAGCGGGCCGGACAACTCGCGGTCGCCGCTGTAGCGTTCGTCGCCGAGCCAGGTGTCCTCGGGCCCCCAGAAGATCTCCTCCGGTTCCCAGACGTCCTCGCGCCCGAAGCCGAAGCCGAACGTCTTGAAGCCCATCGACTCCAGCGCGCAGTTGCCGGCGAAAACCAGCAGGTCGGCCCAGGAGATCTTCCGGCCGTACTTCTGCTTGACCGGCCAGAGCAGCCGGCGGGCCTTGTCCAGGTTGGCGTTGTCCGGCCAACTGTTCAGGGGGGCGAACCGTTGCGCGCCGTCGCCGGCACCGCCGCGACCGTCCTCGATCCGGTACGTGCCGGCGGAGTGCCAGCTCATCCGGATGAACAGCGGCCCGTAGTGGCCGTAGTCCGCCGGCCACCACTGCTGCGACGTGGTCATCACCTCGAAGACGTCGCGTTTGAGCGCCTCGACGTCGAGGCTGGCGAACTCCGTCGCGTAGTCGAAGGCCGCGCTCATCGGAGTGGCCCGGGGCGAGTGCTGGTGCAGCACCTGGAGGTTCAACTGGTTGGGCCACCAGTCCTGGTTGGTCTTCGGCCGGCTCGGCTTCGGAGTCGGGGAGGGGATTGCCGGGTTCTCGCTCTCGGACACGTCTCTCCTTCTCGAACGGGTTTCTCGCCCATGTCAACTGGCCGTCCCGGTCCCGGGACACTGCGTGACGTGCCAGTGCCCGGCGCCGCCTTGGGTAGCGTTGCGCACACCGAGCCCGCACCGCCGGTGGTCGCCGAAACCGGGTCCGCCCGCTGACGGGCATCCACCGATGCGCTGGAGACGGAAACGTGAATCCTGCTGAGATGCCCGCCCCGCCCGTACGTCAGCTGCGGCTCGTGGTCGAGGCCGACGACTACGAGGCGGCGGTGCGCTTCTACCGCGACGTGCTCGGCCTGCCCGAGCAGGCGGCCTACTCCGGCGGCGACGACGCCCGGGTGGTG
>JAFACJ010000734.1 GCA_023425615.1 Actinomycetes bacterium | reverse complement strand
CGTCCCTCCCTCGTGTGCCGTCCGGCCCCGTGCCCCGCCCTGCGCGCCGGGGCCGTGCGGCCGTGTGAGTGATGAAGGTAACTTCGATGGGGGTTGCGCACTACACCCGTTCGGGGGTGGCGGGTCGCGCCCGCAGTGATCAGGCTTGGCCCGGCCCGGGCACGGCACGCCGAAGGCGGGAAGGAGGGGGTTCCTCGTGATCGACGACATCTCACCGCAGAAGATCATCGAACGTGTCCTCGATCAGCGGCTGCGCCAGTTCCAGCGGGTGATCGGCCTGCCCGTCGTGTTCGGCGGCGCCGTCTCCACGGGCGGGGGGCGGCCCGAGCTGCGCATCAGCCGTCTGCGCGGCACCCTCGGCGACGCGCTGCGCGATCTGAGGGTAGGCGCCGGACGGGGTCTCGGCGGGACGGTCCTGCTCCGCGGCGTCCCGTTCCGGGTCGACGACTACGCCTCCGCCGACGCGATCACCCACGACTTCGACCACCCCGTCGTCCAGCGGGAGCGGCTCAGGGGAATCGTCGCGTTCCCGCTGCGGGTGCTCGGCGGTGTCGGCGGCGTCGTCTACGGGGCGGTGCGCGGCCCGCAGCCGATCGGCGACGTCACCCTCCAGCGCGCCGCCGCCTTCACCGGCAGCGTCGAGCGGGAGATCGACGCGCTGCTCACCGCGCCTGCCCTCCGCCCCGATGAACGCGTCCGCACCGCCGTCGACGAACTCATGGAGATCGCGCGGACCGCCGACCCCGAACTGCGGCTACGGCTCATCCGCGTGGCCGAGAACCTGGCGGGCGCCCCCGTGACGGAGCCGCCCGAGCGCCGGCCCGACCCCGCCGACCGGCGGGCGCGGCTCGCCCCCCGTGAGATCGAGACCCTCCGGCTTGTCGCCCTCGGGCTGAGCAACCGGGAGGTGGCCGAGGCACTCGGCCTCAGCGCGGAGACGGTCAAGGCCTACCTGCGCAGCGCCATGCGCCGCCTGGAGGTCGGCAACCGCACCGGAGCCGTGCACGCGGCTCGCTCCCACGGCCTTCTGTGAACGCCGATCCCCCACCGGCACCGGTGAGGGATCGGCCTTCTCGCGGTGTCCCCGTTCAGACCCGGTGGGTGTCCAAGGTCTCGGGAGCGAAGATCTCGGCGGGGGTCAGCCGATGATCGGTCAGGCCCTGCTCGTGGGAGTAGCGGAGCAGGGTCTGGAGGGTGGGCAGGTTGGGCGCGACCCCGTAGGGCCAGAAATCCGACCCCAGGAGAGAGCGCGTGTGTTCGACCTCCTGGTAGAGCCAGGGAAGGGAGTAGCGGAGGGCGTTGGTCTCCCCCATGCGGCGCATGGCCAGGGCGCGTGACTCCTCGAACGCCTTGTAGAGGGAGAGCGCCAGCCAGGGGTCGGCTTCATAGACGTCGCGGCGCAGGACCACCACGTGCATGATGGGAAAGATCCCGGTGTCTGCCGCGTACCTCTCCTCGACCGCGCGCGGATCCTCGAAGAGGCGGACGATCCGGGGATCGCGCAGTGCGAAGGGAAGCGGCAGCCGCGCGCTGTAGAGGGCGTCGAGTTCTCCGGCGAGCAGCATCTCGGTGAGGGTGCGGTCGGGGGGGATGGGCTCGACCTCGACGCCGAGGTGGTCGGGGAGCGGGAGCTTCTCGACGCGGCCCGGCTCGTTCAGCCCTCCGGTCCGATAACGCGGCGCGGCGACGGGGAGCCCGTGGTGTTCGGCGAACGTGCCGCGGATCCAGACGGCGGCGGTCATCTGGTACTCGGGGATGCCGACCAGGCGCCCGGCGAGTTCGGCGGGCTCGCGGATGCCCGTGGAGGCGTTGACGTAGACGGCGTTGTGACGGAACGTGCGCGAGGGGAAGACGGGAAGGGCGATGAAGTCTCCGCCGCGTTCGAAGTTCATCAGATAGGACGACAGGGAGAGCTCCGCGGCGTCGAACTCCTTGTGCCGCAGCATCCGGTAGAAGATCTCCTCCGGAGGCAGCGCCACATAGGTGAGCGCCGCGCCTTCCAGGGACACCGCTCCGGTGCGGAGCGCCTCGGTCCTGTCGTAGTCGCCGCAGGCGAGGGAGATGCGCAAGGGGGTGCTCATGACGCATCACCTTCCATGGCCTCACGCATGGACTCACCGGCTTCGACGAGGTTCTGGAGGATGCGGACGAGTTCCTTGCGGTCCTGTTCCGGCAGGATCTCGACCATCCGGTCGGTCATCGCCGCCGCCGTCCGTGACACCTCGATGAAGATCTCCCGGCCCGACGGGGTGAGGGAGAGCAGATTGCGCCTCCGGTCGGCGGTGTCCTTGGTGCGCGCGACGTAACCGCGGGCGACGAGCCGGTTGACGACGTCGGCGACGGTGGAGGTGTCGAGGGAGACCCTGCGCGAGATGGAGTTCTGGTCGATGGCCGAACGCTCGGCGATCGCGCTGAGCACGGCGAACTGGGTGGAGGTGACCTCCGTCGAGACGGCGGAGGACCAGAGGTAGGTGTGCACCTGCTGCGCACGCCGGATGAGGTGGCCCGGCTGCTGGTACATGTCGATGTGCAGTGCCGCCTCCAGGGCTCCGAGGTCGTGGGGTCGTTCGTCGCTCATCGCTTCGCCTCGTGTCCCGGCCTGTCGAGATAGGGGATGGCGCCGTCCGCGCTGACCGCCGCCTCGAGCGTACCTATCCGGTCGATGGTGAGGGTGATCACATCGCCCTCGGCGAGGGGGCCGACGCCGGCGGGGGTGCCGGTCGCGATCACATCGCCGGGGTACAGGGTCATGGCGGCGCTGGCGTAGGCGATGAGTTCCCCGACACCATAGATCATCTTTCCGGTCGACGTGTGCTGGCGGAGTTCGCCGTTGACCGAGCAGCGCAGTTCGAGCGAGCCCGGGTCCGGGATCTGGTCCGCCGTGGTGATCCACGGGCCGATCGGGGTGAAGGTGTCGAACGACTTGCGCAGCGACCGGTCCTCGGTGGAGCGCACGGTGATGTCGAGCAGGCACGTGTAGCCGAAGACATGGCCGAGCGCCTCCTCGGCCGTGACATGGCGGGCGGTCCTGCCGATGACGACCGCGAGTTCGCCCTCCTGGTCGGTGCGCCGGTCCGACCACGGCAGGCGGATGGTGCCGCCGTGGCCGATGACCGACGTCGGCGCCTTCAGGAACAGGCCCCACTCCACGACGGTCGCCGAGTCGGGCATCTCATCGACGTGGTCGTAGTAGTTGGCGGGGGCACCGATGATCTTTCCCGGGCGCGGCAGCGGCGCTCGCCAGTCCAGCTCGGCGACCTTGAGCTCCGGCAGGTCGGCGAGCCGCACCTCGGCCAGGTCCGCCGCCACGTCGACGCCGTCCTCGATCAGCCGGTGCAGCGGCGGTCCGCCGAGCAGCCGTGTGACGTCCACCGCCGTCGTGCCGTCATCGTCGATGACCGCCGTCCTGCCTTCGCCGAATGTTCCGATACGCATGGTCATCCTTACTGGTAGCGCTTGACGAGTTCGATCGTCTTGTTGACCTCGGCCGCCTGCCGGTCGGCCGGGATCTCGGGGATGATCTTGCCTTCGAGCTCCGTGAGCGCCGGCATCCCCTCCGGGGCGGGCGTGCCGGGCCGGGTGCCGTAGACGCCCGACTTCGCGAGCGCCTCCTGGCCCTCCTGGGTGTGCAGCCAGTCGATCAGCAGCTTGGACGCGTTGGGGGCGGGCGCGCCCTTGAGCAGGCAGACGTACTGGGTGTCGAACCGCGCGCCTTCTGCGGTCGGGAAGACGAAGCCGACGGGGAGTCCCTTGGCGCGCGCGGAGGTGTAGACGGCGGAGTTGCCGGCGACCATGGCGTCCCGCTCTCCGCGGGCCAGTGACTGTTCGGCCAGCGCCGCGGTGTCCAGGGTCTGCGGCTCGTTGCCGAGCAGGTCCCGCACCCACTTCTCGTCGAGCTTCTTCTGCACGAGGAGCTGGGAGATCATCAGCGAGGTCACGCCGACCTTGCCGGGGTCGACCTGGACCAGCCGTCCCTTCCACCGGGGATCGGCCAGCTCCCGCCAGCTGCCGGGCACCTCGCCGCCCTTGATCTTGTCGGTGTTGTACTCGATGCCGACGGCGAACCGCGCGAAGTCGGTGTAGGTGCCGGTCGCGCTCGCCTGCCCGCCGGCCGACCCGCTCGAGGTGAACGGCTTGTACGCATCGCACTGCTTCGCCTGGTCGCTGATCGCGATCCCGGAGCCGCCGTTCATCTCCACCGAGCCGGCGTGCTTGCCGGTGGTGAACTCCTCGGCGAGCTTGGTGACCAGCTGCTGGCCGAAGATCGGCTGCGGCACGATCCGGATCGCGGGGTAGCGCTTCTGGAACGTCCGGTAGGCGGTCTCGTAGAAGTTCTGGGCCGGTCCGTAGACCAGGACCTCGGTCTCGCCGCCGTCCTGCGCCGCCTTGTAGAGCGTGTCGAGCTGCTTCTTGGCCTCGGTGCCGCCGATGGGCCCGGCGGCTCCGACGCTCGGCTTGTCCGCGCCGGGTCCGGCCGCGCACGCCGCGGTGAGCAGGATGAGGGCGACGGCGGATGCGGACGCCTTGGAGAGGGG
>JAFACJ010000808.1 GCA_023425615.1 Actinomycetes bacterium | reverse complement strand
ACGTCGAAGCCGTTGATCTCCACGACGCGCTCCAGGTGGCGCGGGCCCGACAGGGTGCCGGAGACCGAGATCACCTCGCCGTCGGCCATGGTGCCCTTCACGGTGACGACGTTGCGCCACACCGGGGACTCCTCGCTGGTGGTCAGCGACACCTCGACGCCGCGCTCGCCGGCCAGCAGCGGCGCGTTGACGAACGTCACGGACTCCTCGACGACGTCGCTGAAGACGCCCTTGAGCGCGGCCAGCTCCAGCACCTTGACGTCGTGGGCGGTGATCTCACCGCGGACGATCACATCGAGGCGCACCGGGACGCCCTGGGCCAGCGAGGTGAAGATCCGGCCGAGCTTCTCGGTCAGCGGCAGGCCCGGCTTGAGGTCCTCGGCGACGGCGCCGCCCTGGACGTTCACCGCGTCCGGCACGAACTCGCCCGACAGGGCCAGCTTCACCGACTTGGCGACCTGGGTGCCGGCCTTCTCCTGCGCCTCGTGGGTGGAGGCGCCCAGGTGCGGGGTGACCACCGCGTTGTCGTGCTTGAACAGCGGGCTGTCGGTGCACGGCTCGCTGGAGAACACATCGAGGCCCACCCCGGCCACCCGGCCCTCGGTCAGGGCCAGGTCGAGCGCCGCCTCGTCCACGATGCCGCCGCGCGCCGCGTTGACGATCCGCACCGACGGCTTGACCAGGTGCAGCTCGCGGTCGCCGATGAGGCCGAGGGTCTCCTTGGTCTTGGGCAGGTGGACGGTGATGAAGTCGGCCTGCTGGAGCAGTTCCTCCAGGGAGACCAGGCGCACCCCGAGCTGGGCGGCGCGGGCCGCCTGGATGTAGGGGTCGTAGGCGATGACGTCCATGTCGAACCCGGCCAGGCGCTGGGCGACCAGGACGCCGATGCGGCCCAGGCCCAGCACGCCCACCGTCTTGCCCTGGAGCTCGACGCCGGTGTACTTGGAGCGCTTCCACTCGCCCTGCTTGAGCGCCGCGTGGCCCTGCGGAACGTTCCTGGCGGTGGCCAGCAGCAGCGCGATGGCGTGCTCGGCGGCGGTGACGATGTTGGAGGTCGGCGCGTTCACCACCATGACGCCGGCCTTGGTGGCCGCCTCGACGTCCACGTTGTCGAGGCCGACGCCGGCGCGGGCCACGACCCGCAGCCGCTTGGCGTGGTCGAAGACCTCGGCGTTGGCCTTGGTGGCGGAACGGATGATCAGGGCGTCGACGTCGGCGACGGCCGGCAGCAGGGCGTCGCGGTCGGCGCCGTCCACGTACCGGACCTCGAAGTCGTTTTCCAGGACGGCGATGCCGGCCGGGGACAGTTCTTCGGCGACGAGGACGACTGGCTTGCTCAACGTGGGATTCCTTGGGGTGAGAGATCTCTGCAGGTTGGAGGCCGCCACGCCCTCGTGCCGCGCCCGGGTCCGAGTCTAGCGCCGCATGGACCTCATGCCTGACGGGAGCGCCAGAAGCGCCATCCCCTGCGGTGTGCGGCGGGCCCGTCGGGGGCCTCGGGGGCCCGTGACAGGCGCAGCCCGTCGGACAGGTCGACGACCGCTCCCTCCCGGTGCCCCGGCGGCTTGAACCCCTCCGCACGGTGCGTTCCAAAGGGCGCCGACCTGCTCAGCCCCAGGGTCTCCACCTCGACGTGGACCGTCCAGACGCCGGGCTCGGGCACCTCCAGCAGCGCCTCGAAGCCGTCGCCGCCCAGGGGGCGCGGAGTGACGACGATCTCCTCCTGCCCGCCGCACAGCACGAGCCGCACCTGCGGATCCTTGGCCTGGACCCGGGCGATCCGCGCCCAGCCCTTGATCCGCAGCAGCCCCTTGCTCCAGCCCAGCGCCTCCAGGCAGTGCTCGACGCCGACCTCGGCGGTGATGTCGGCGTCCTGCCTGGGCACCCCGCGCAGATAGGGGTAGACGGCGTAGACGCGCCCGCCGACGACGACAGCGCCCTCCCGGTGCCCGGCGGCCTCGTCGGCGATCAGCCGCTCCAGCTCCTCGAAGAGCTCGTTCTCGATGCAGAAGGCGCGGAGCCTGTCGTGCTCGGCCAGTTCGCGGCGGATCTCGGTGGTGAGGAGCCCGTCGAGCATCCCCTTGGTCGCCGTCACCACCTGCCGTCGCACGGGCGGGTCGACCTGGAGGAAGCGCTGGTCGTACACGCGCAGGATCTCGCGGGTGATGCTGAGGGTGGGTGTGGTCACTGCTGCGGGCTCCCCGAAAACTTTCCGAATTCCTGAACCGTATTGCCGCGGGCGCCCGCAGCGGCGCAGCGACACGGCAACTTGCCGGATACATACTCGGTATGCATACTCCGTATGTATGTCCATCCGCCACAGCCTGCTGGCCCTCCTCGCCCGGGGGCCGCGCCACGGCTACCAGTTGCGCACGGAGTTCGAGACCGCGACCGGCGGCACCTGGCCGCTGAACGTCGGGCAGGTCTACAGCACCCTCGGCCGCCTCGAACGCGACGGCCTCGTCCTGCGCGGGGGCCAGGACGAGGAGGGCCGCCTGGAGTACACGCTCACCGAGCGCGGCGCCGAGGAGGTGCGCCGGTGGTTCGCCACCCCCCTCACCCGGGCCGAACGGCCGCGCGACGAGCTCGCCGTCAAGCTGGCGCTGGCCCTCACCAGCCCCGGCGTCGACGTCCGCGCCGTCGTCCAGGCGCAGCGTGCCGCGACCCTGCGCACGATGCGCGACCTCACCCGGCTCAAGTCCTCGGCCGAGGGCCCCGCCTGGCCGCTGGTCCTGGAATCGATGATCTTCCAGGCCGAGGCCGAGATCCGCTGGCTCGACCACTGCGAGACCACCCTGCTGCACGCGCCCGCTTCCCCGCCCCCCACGCCGCTCCCGGCCGACGAGGAGACCGATGACCGTGCTCGAACTCGATGACGTCCACCGCGACCACGGGCGGGGCGCCGGTCTCGTCCACGCCCTGCGCGGCCTGTCCCTGACCGTCCTGCCCGGCGAGTTCGTCGCCGTCATGGGCCCCTCGGGGTCCGGCAAGTCCACCCTGCTCAACGTGGCCGGCGGCCTCGTCCCGACCACCCGCGGCCGTGTCGTGGTCACCGGCACCGACCTGACGGGCCTGCGCGCCCCCGCCCTCGCCGCGCTGCGCCGCCGCGCCGTCGGCTACGTCTTCCAGGAGCTCAACCTGATCCCGTCCCTCACCGCCGCCGAGAACGTGATGCTCCCCCGCGAACTCGACGGCGTCCGCTCCCGCACGGCCCGCGCCGAGGCACTGGCCGCGCTCGCCGAGGTCGGCCTCGCCGACGCCGCCGCGCGCTTCCCCGAGGACCTCTCCGGCGGCCAGCGCCAGCGCGTCGCCATCGCCCGCGCCCT
>JAFACJ010000669.1 GCA_023425615.1 Actinomycetes bacterium | reverse complement strand
TGCTCGCAGCGGCGGCACCGTCGCGTGGAGCGGGGTACCCGCGGCGGCTGCTGCGGTGGTCGTCTCGGGTGCCGCGGTCGATCTGTATCTGCTGGCGCTGCGCCGGATATCCGCCGACGATGCCCGGCTGGTGATCTCCGGTGATCCGAAGGTGCTCGACACCTGGCTGGACCGTACCGCCTTCTGATCCACCGAGCCGCAACGGAATGAAAACCGCCCCGTACCTGCCTTGCGGCTGATGTCTGAGCTAGGGCCTGTACCGTGCCAGCGCAGCAGCTCGCCCGGCCGGGCCGGTGCCTCAGCGATCTTCAGATCGGCCAGTCGATGCGTGGGCTTGACGTTCACCACGCAGAAGGTGCTGGTCTCCGACTCCAGCAGGTAATCAGGAGCATGCCGCCGTGCCCGGCTTCCTGCCAGGGATTCGACAACAAACTCCAGCGGGAAGGGCTGCACGGTCCAGAATTGGGGGGCAGGCTCTAGCGGCTCAGACGGCATCAGCTCAGCGCCTTCGCGACGAGCTCGGCGATCGTCTTTTCGGCGGCTTCGGTCAGCTCGGACAGGGCGTAGGAGGTGGGCCAGAGGCCGCTGTCGTCGTCGAGGTTCGCCTCCGTGCTGAACCCGAACGTGGAGTAGCGCGCTTTGTCGCCCTGCCCGCTGCGGAAGAAACACACCATCTTCCCCGCCTTGGCCCACGCCGGCTGGCCGTACCAGAGTTTCGGCGCCAGCTCTGGGGCCGTGGTCGTGACGATGGCGTGTACTCTCTCGGCCATCTCGCGGTCCGGCGAAGCCATCTCGGCGATCTTCGCCAGCATGGCCTCCTCATCGGCGGCGGCCTTCTTCGCTCCTTTGCCGCCGCGTGCTTCCGCCCTCAGCTCCGCGGCGCGCGCCTTCATCGCGGCGCGCTCCTGCTCGCTGAACCCCTGCTGCGTCTCCTTGCCGGACGTGCCGCCCATCGTCTCTCGCTCCTCGTTCGTCTCTGGGATCGTGTGTTCTCACGCTAACCAGCTCACGAGAGCGGGACTTCTCGATTCCTGACCGATCGGGACGATCCACGGTTCTGTCGTTCCCCGAGGCCGGGATCTCGTCGGTGCGGCCGGTGAGGCGACGGCACTGCGCCGGTCCGCGGATCCGGCCGCCCGGATCGCCGGGGTCTGCTCGCATCTGCCGCGTATGTGACGGCCGTACGGTGATCGGGTGGGGGTTCACCAGCGCATGTGGACTTCTTCGGCCCAGCCGAGGAGGTTGTCGATGTGGATGGGGTCTGCCTCGTCGGGGGTGATGCGGCCTGAGTAGTGGCCGAAGCACTGGTGGGTGTGGTTGGCGAGGAGGCCGGCGTCGGTGCGGGTGTGGCGGTCGTGGAACGGGGTGAAGGTGAGGTCGACCTGGTCGGAGCCGGGGGTGCGCAGGGTCCAGGGGCGGAGGAAGTCGGCGGTGTCGTAGTGCCAGTCGAGTGTTTCGCCGATCTTGCTGAGGCGGCCGTCGACGCAGAGGGCGTTCTCCGTCGCGCCGGTGCCGTCCGTCCATTTTCCGCCGAACTGGAGGCCGACGGTGTGGCCGTCGGTGACGCCGGAGGCGGCTCCCCAGTTCCAGGTGACGCGGTGCGGCCAGCGGCCCCTGCCGTGGTCGAGGGTCGCCCAGGAGTCGTCGCCGAAGGGCAGTGTCCGATCGCCGAGGCGCAGGGTTCCGGACGCCGGGCGTGCCGTGTGCTTGGAGGTGAATTGGAACCGTTCGGCGTTCCACGGCACGACGACGCTGAGTGTCTCGTGTCCTTCCGGCAGCGCGGCGAAGACGTCAAGTTCGACCGGTAGCCCGTCGGGGCTCACCGCGCGCGCACGCAGCCGGGTGCCGCCGGGCTCGTGGGTGAGCGAGACCCGCACCTGGCGCTTGCCGGGCTTGTCCGGGCCGACGGTCACGTCCGCGCCGTGCGGGCCGCCGCTTCCCGCGATGCCCTCAGGCAGCGAGACGCCACGCCCGAACGGCACCAGCGCGGTCCGTTCGAACTCGACGGCGGGCCGCCCCTCCCCGGCGTATTCCAGGACGTAGACCGAGTTGAGCGCCATGAAGTCAAGGTCGCTGACGGTCACCGAGACCAGGTGGGTCGGTGAGGTGACGCACCAGTACTCCCAGCGTTTCGTCCTGCCCCAGCCGCGCAGGTTGGCGCGGTGCAGCGGGGTCCGCGACCAGCCCGCGGCGGCGGGATTGAGCCTGCCGTCGGACCCGCACAGGTCGATCGCGCTGGTGATCTCCGGTTCGCGTGTGGTCATCTGGTGCCGTCCTGATCGGGAGGGGGCGGGGCGGCTGCACCCGGCCGGTCGGTGCGCGAACGCCGGGCGGCGTCGGCGAAGTAGGCGGCGAGCAGGCGCCTGGTCTGCTCGATCATGGCGGCGTCTCCCTCACGCGAGGTCCGGAAGGCGAGCTCCAGACCGGCGCCCGCGACGTGGATCGCGAGGCTGATGACGCGGTAGGGGTCCGGCAGCGGGGGCAGCCCCGCCTCGTCCAGCGCGAAGCGGTAGAGGCGCTCGGCCATGATGTCGCCGCCGGCCTCGGTGGTGCCCTCGGGCAGGTACTTCTCCCCGCCGGGATACGCCTCGCCGAAGTCGACGACGGTGAATCCGGGGATCACCCGCCGCATCTGCACGGTCTCGTCGATGACGATCTCTCCGGCGAGCGGCCAGGTCAGCAGGGGTTCGGCGGCGGCACGGGCGCGCAGCCGTGCGATGAGGATGTCCAGGTGGCGCAGGGCGAGCTGGCGCAGCAGGCCGAGCCTGCCGTCGAAGAACTGGTACACGGTGCCGGTGGGGACGCCGGCGCGGCGGGCGACCTCGGCGATGGTCAGCCCGTCGGAGCCGACGTCGTCGAGCAGCGCGGCGCAGGCGTCGAGGATGCGCTCGACCCGTTCACGGCTGCGCCGCTGCACCGGCTTGCGGCGTACCCCTTGACTGTCCACGCCACAGTCATAACATGACGAACCGTCATATTTCTAATGTGGCGCCCCCTCATGTTTCCAGTAAAGGCAGGTGACGGCCGTGACCGATGTGGCCGAGCCGACGGCCCGCGGCGGTGACCGCTTCCCGGACGTCCCACTGCGTTGGATGTCCCTTCTCGCCCTCGTCCAGCTGGGGGTCATCATGGCCTCCAACGCCTCGACGCAGATCCTGCTGCCCTCGCACGTCGAGGACATCGACGCGGCGCACAAGGAGGCGTCGCTGGCGGTCGTCCTCACGATCGGCGCGATCGTCACGGCGGTCTCCAACCCGCTGGCCGGAGCGCTGTCCGACCGCACCCGCACCCGGTTCGGCCGCAGGAGGCCGTGGGTGGTCGGCGGTGCCGTGCTGGGCGCGGGCGCCCTGGGCCTGCTGGGCACGCGGCATTCGATCAGCGGCCTGGTCGTCGGCTGGTCGCTGGCGCAGCTCGCCTTCACCCTGGTGCTGGCCACCGCGGTCGCCGCGGTGCCCGACCAGGTCCCGGTCCGCCAGCGCGGCCGGGTGTCCGCGCTGGCCGGGGTGGCGGTGCTGATCGGCCCGCTGATCGGCGGTGCGGTGGTGACCTTCGCCGTCAAGGACCTGACGGGCGGATACCTGGCGATGGGCGCGCTGCTGCTGCTGGCCGCGCTGCCGTTCCCGTTGCGCTACCGGGAGCCGGAACCGCCGCCTCACGGGCCGCGCCGCCCGGTCTGGTCGGGGCTGTGGATCAGCCCGAGACGGCACCCGGACTTCGCCTGGGCCTGGGTCAGCCGGTTCCTGGTGAACCTGGCGCTGTCGATGGGCATCGGCTACCTCCTGTATTACCTCAGGGACGAACTGCACTACGAGAGCCTCTTCCCCGGCGCGACGAACGAGCAGGGCGTGCTGATCATGGTCACGGTCTTCTCGCAGAGCAGCGTCCTGCCCGGCCTCGCGGCGGGCTGGTGGTGCGACCGCAGCGGCAGGACCCGCGTCGTGGTGTTCACGGGCGGTCTCGTGATGGCCGTCGCCGCCCTGGTCCTGGCCGTCGGCGACGGCTGGTCCACCGCCCTGGTCGCGGCGGGGCTGCTGGGCGCGGGCACCGGCGTCTTCGTCTCCGTCGACCAGGCACTGGTGACCCGGCTCCTGCCCGCCGACACCGACCGCGGCAAGGACCTTGGCGTGATCGCCCTGGCCACCTCGCTCGGCTTCGTCCTCGGCCCGGTGGTCGCCGCGCCGCTGGTCACCTCGGCCGGCGGCTATCCCCTGATGTTCGGCGTCGCGGCCCTCGCCGCGCTGGCCGGAGCCACCATGGTCTGGAGGATCCGCGGTGTCCGCTGACCACGACGCACAGATCACCGTGCTCGACGAGTACCCGCGCCCGCAACTCGTCCGCGACAGCCACCTGAACCTCAACGGCCACTGGGACTACGCCATCACCCCCCTGGAGGCCGAAGAACCCGCGGCGTACGACGGCGAGATCCTCGTGCCCTACTCCCCCGAGACCGCCCTGTCCGGCGTCCGGCGGACGGTTTCGGCCCGGGAGGCGCTCTGGTACCGGCGCACCGTCGTCCTGCCCGAGCATTTCGTGAAAGACCGGGTGCTGCTCCACTTCGGCGCGGTGGACCAGAGCTGCGAGGTGCTGCTGAACGGCGTGAAGGTGGGCGGCCATGTGGGCGGTTACCTGCCGTTCGTCCTGGACGTCACCGAGGCGCTCGTTCCCGGGGAGAACACCCTCGTGGTGAAAGTCCGCGACGTGACCGACGCCGCCGACCACGCCCGCGGCAAGCAGCGCGGCGAGCACGGCGGGATCTGGTACACGCCGCAGTCGGGCATCTGGCAGACCGTCTGGGCCGAGTCCGTGCCCGCCGAACACGTCCGGGACATGGTCATCGTTCCGCACCTCGACGAGGCATGCGTGGAGGTCACCGTGCGCGCGCAGGCGGAGCGGGGACGGACCGCCCGCGTCGACGTGCTCCGCGACGGCGCCGTGATCGCGACGGCCGAGACCGCCCCCGGCGTGCCGGTACGACTGCCGATCACCGACGTACGGACGTGGACGCCGGAGGACCCCTACCTGTACGACCTCGAGGTCCGCCTCGGCGACGACCTCGTCCGCGGCTACTTCGGCATGCGTTCGTTCGGTGTCGGCCCCGATGCCTCGGGCCTGCCCAGGCTGCTCCTCAACGGGCGGCCGTACTTCCACGCCGGAGTGCTCGACCAGGGCTACTGGGACGGCGGCATGTACACGCCGCCGTCCGACGAGGCGATGGTGCGCGACATCCAGACCATGAAGGACCTCGGCTTCACCATGCTGCGCAAGCACGCCAAGATCGAGCCGCTGCGGTGGTACCACCACTGCGACCGGCTCGGCATCCTGGTCTGGCAGGACATCGTCAACGGCGGCGGACCCTACCGTCCGGCGGTCGTGACGCTCCCGGCCGTCTTGCCCATCGTCCGGCTGCGGGACGTCGGCCCCCGCGCGCACCGGCGCCTCGGCCGCGCGGACGCCGACGGGCGCGCGGAGTTCGAGAGCGAACTGCGCGCCACCGTCGAGCATCTGCGCAACGTGGTCGCGCTGGCGGTCTGGGTACCGTTCAATGAGGGCTGGGGCCAGTTCGACGCGGCACGGATCGCCGCCGAACTCACCGAACTCGACACGACCAGGACCATCGACCACGCCAGCGGCTGGCACGACCAGGGCGCCGGGGACATCCGCAGCCTGCACGTCTACTTCCGCCGGTTCCGGGTACCCGGCAGACGGCGCGACCGCCGAGTGCTCGCCCTGACCGAATACGGCGGCTACAGCCTGCCCGTCGAGGGACACCGCAGCAGCGAACGGCTGTTCGGCTACCGCCGCTACCGCACCTCCGACGACCTGGCCAGGGCCTTCGTACGCCTGCACGAGCAGCAGATCATCCCCGCGATCCCCCACGGCCTGAGCGCGACCGTGTACACCCAGTTGAGCGACGTGCAGGACGAGATGAACGGCCTCCTCACCCAGGACCGCGAGGTCGTCAAACTACCGGCGCAGGACGTCCGCGCCGTGACCTCACGGCTCCGCTACGACACGGCCCCCCGGGCGGCGGCGGATCGGGTCATTCGTAGACCTTGAGGGTCCATTCGCCCATCGGGTCGGGGTGCTTCATCAGCCGTGCGATCTCGGTCGGGGCCGCGGTCGGGGTCGTCGAGGCGGGGAAGACCGCGATCTCCAGCCTTCCGGGCTTCGCCGACCAGTGGACGCCGGATGATTCTGCGGCCTCGCACGGGATCGGCTTGGAGATCCTGCCGTCGAGCCAGGTGACGGCCCAGGCGGCGCCTTCGGCGCAGACCAGGTGGAGGTCGACGCGGTGGCCCTTCGTCCGGACCGGTGTGCGACGGGAGTCGGCGATGCCGGTGCTCGTCGAGATCGGTTCACGGCCCGCGGTGGGATCCTCGTGTTCCTGCGGACCGGGGTGCTCCTTGAGCTCCTCAAGGGTCTTGCAGTGCCCGCTGGTGCAGATCCCGCTGTAGACCGCCACGGTCCAGCCCCCGTTCTCCCGAACGGCCCGCGACAGGTAGCGGTCGGCGGAGGCGGCGTCCGAGAGATCCGTCCTGATGCCCTCGCGGGTGGCGAACAGATCTACCGAGACGGGCACTCCGGCCGTGGTGTCGTGGTAGCTGGTGCCGCCGTTCGGCTCGGTCGGGGGCGTGTCGGGCGTCGGAGGGGAGCCGCACCCCACCGCTCCGGAGCCCAGCTGGTAGACCGCGCCCGGCTGGTCGCAGCGGAAGACGATCAGCGAGGTCGGGCCGGTCGGGGTGAACGTCAGGCGTGCGGTCTGGTTGAGCACGTCGTACTTGACGGCGGTCACCAGCTTCATGCCCTCCTCGCGCGCGGGGAGACCGGTGACGGGGCGGCCGGTCAGCGACGGTGGCGGGGCGGGCCGGATGAGTTGCGGCGTCGTCCCCTCCGAGAGGGGCAGGGACACGAACACGGCACCGGTGCCGAGGGCGACGACGGCGGCCCCTGCGGCCAGGCGGCGACGGCGGCCGCGCCTGACCCTGCGCCGGATCAGGTCGAGACGATCGGCGGGATGGTCCATCCCGGCGCCCGCGGCCTCCATGGCCGCGCGAAGATCCCGCATGCTGGGTGACATCTCAAAGGCTCCTGTTCGCGACGGTCTCGATGATCTCCGGGTCGATCCGGAGTTTGGCCAGTGCCTTGCTGGCCTGGCTCTTCACGGTCCCCGCCGAGCAGCCGAGGATGCCCGCGACCTGCGTCTCGGTCAGATCCTCGAAGAAGCGGAGCACCAGCACGGTCCGCTGGCCGCGGGGCAGCCGTCCGAGCGCGGCCCACAGGAACGCCCGGTCGTCGCAGGCGCCCGTCGCGTCCGGTGACGATGCGAGCGGAAGCGGCTCGGCCACGGGGATCTCACCCCGCCAGCGCCGCCGCGTCCAGGATCTGTGGGTGTTGACCATGATCCGGTAGACGTACGGATCGGGGTCCTTCTCGATCCGCCACCAGGCCGTCCACGCCTTGGCCAGGGCCGTCTGGAGCAGGTCCTCGGCCAGCGCCCGGTCTCGGCAGAGCAGGTAGGCGGTGTGCAGCAGCCGTGGCGAACGTTCTCGTACATAGGTCGCGTATTCGGGGCGTTCCCGCATCTGTCAGCCGCCTTCCTCATGACTCCGCGGCTAAGACAGCCGGACGCCGGAAAAAGGTTGCCCGGACCGCCGGGATCACCGGTCCGCGGCCTTGAGGGAGAGGAAGAGTCCTCGGTGATGGCTAGGGAGACCGTCCGGCGTGGCGAGCACGATGAGGAGGGTCCCGGGCTCGTCGCGGAACTGCACCGCTCCGGGCTCGCCCTCTGGGAGGAGGGCGCCGAAGCCGAGGCGGTCGCCATGATCGAGGAGGCCGTCCGAATCGGCGGGCGGCTGGCACGGGAGGATCCGGACGACGGACTCGCCATCCTCGCCATGCCCTTGGCGGACCTCGGCCGACTGCTGCATCTGCTGGGATGCGACGCGCAAGCGCTTCCCGTCCTGCGGGACGCGGTCTCCGCCCTGCGCCGACACCGGGAGGAACTCGACGCGCGACGATACGAGACCCACATACGCCGCGAACTACTCGAAGTCCCCGTCCCGGATCCAGACGACCCGTGGGACGACGCCGGCGAGCGCGTCCAGAACCTCGCCGGCTCCCTGCAAGCACTCGGCGAATGCCTCCTCCGTGGCGGCGAGGACCGCCAAGCCCTCAGCGCCTTCCACGAAGCAGTACAGCTCCACCGCGAGGCCGCCGACCTCGTCCCCGAACGCGAGACCGACTCCTACCTGCACGCCCTCGCCGAGTCCCTCCGCCGCCCGGCCCATGCCCACCACGTCTGCGGCGACATCACCGCCTCCCACCGCGCCGCCGAGGAGGCGACCGAAATCCACCAAGACCTCCTCGACCGCACCGCCACCACCGCGGCGCGACGTCTCAGCCCCATCCCGGATCCTCTTCCTCGAAGCAAGACAGCCGGCCAGCACCCGCTGTCCGGCACCGACCGGTCCGACCGCCAACCGACGCTCCGAGAGGGCGTTTAATTGGCCTTTTTACTCCTTGTGTCCCAATAGGTGCCTTGCCAAGTGGGTGTGGTCTCGTAGTCGCGGGCCAGGCGGCGGTGGAGCATGAGCCAACCGAGGCTGCTTTCGACGAACCAGCGGCGTTTGACACGTGGAATCCGCGGCCTTGGTTGTTCATGGGGATGACCTCGACGTCGATTCCCAAGGTTGCTCCGCGTTTGACGGCGATGTTCTGAAGCCTGCGTCGACCCAGGTCTTGGAAATGGTCGGGTAGCTGTTCGACCTGGTCGAGCAGGCGGATGCCGATGATGTCGTCCGACAGGCTCGCGGCGGTGACACAGGTGGCGAGGAACAGGCAGAGGGCGTCGGTGGCCACGTCGCGTTCGCGGCCGACGATCTTCTTTCCTGAATCCGTTCCCCGGCTGGTCAGGAGCACGTTAGTGGAGGTCTTGACGCTTCGGGTGTCGATGATGCAGGCGGTGTATCGGTCAGGTCGTGCTGTCGGGGACGGCGGGCCTGCCCACCCGCTCGGCCTTCCCCACCCCGAGGTTCCCGATCTCCGCGACCCGGTCCAGCTCCGAGGCCCGCTTCCCCTCGGGCATTTGGAGCAGACCCGCAGCGCGATCGCCGTCTCCTCAGGGGCGCGCTGCACGAACAGGGCATGCAGGCGTGCGTTCTCACGGCCGCAGACCTCGGCCACCAGCCGCGTCAGCGCCGTGATCCCCGCCGGGAGCAGGATGCCCGCCTCCAGCAGGTGCACCACCGTCCGGTCGAACAGCGCCTGCTGCCCTCCGCTGACGCCCACACCCGCGCCGCCACGAACTCCCGCATCCGGTCCTCACGCGTGCTCATACGCCGTCTTCGGCCGCGTCAGATACTCCGGCACGCACCAGGGA
>JAFACJ010000509.1 GCA_023425615.1 Actinomycetes bacterium | reverse complement strand
CGGTGAGCTGGAAGGTGCCCAGCTTCTTGTTGTACGCCGCGATCTCGCGCTCGCCCTGGTAGACCTGCACGTCGAAGGCGCCCTGGCCGTCCTCGTGCGTGGAGAAGGTCTCCGAGTGCTTGGTCGGGATCGTGGTGTTCCGTTCGATGATCTTGGTGAAGACGCCTCCCTCGGTCTCGATGCCCAGCGACAGCGGGGTGACGTCCATCAGCAGGACGTCCTTGACCTCGCCCTTGAGCACACCGGCCTGCAGCGCGGCGCCGACGGCGGCACAGGCGTCAGGACCCCTCTCGGGTTCTCTGCCGGAAAGCTCCCTGACCAGTGCGATGACGGCGGGCATCCGGGTCGCCCCTCCGAGGAGGAGGACGCGGTCGATGTCCTCGACCTTGATCCAGGCGTCCTCGATGACCCGCTGGAAGAGCGCCTTGCAGTGTGCGAGGAGATCGGCGGTGAGTTCCTGGAACCGGGTTCGCGTCAGTTTCTCCTCCAGATGGAAGAGCCCTTGGGGACCCCCGTGGATATAGCGGAGCGCGATGGTCGTCTCGGTGGAGTCGGACAGCGCGACCTTGGCCTGCTCCGCCGCCGCGCGAAGACGTCGCAGGGCCATCTCGTCGGTGGCCAAGCCGATGCCGTGCTTCTCGTGGAAGCCGGTGATGAGCCAGTCCACGATCCTGTCGTCCCAGTCGTCTCCGCCCAGGTGGCCGTGGCCGGAGGCCGCCTTCACCTCGACCACGCCGTCGCCCACCTCCAGGAGGGAGACGTCGAGTGTGCCGGCGCCCAGGTCGAAGATGAGGACGGTGGCATCGTCCCAGGTCGTCAGGTGATGGGCGACCCCGGCGGCCGAGGTGGCGCTGATGATCCGCAGGACGTTGAACCCCGCGATCCGGCCTGCCTCCTTGACGGCCTGCCGCCTGTGCTCACTGAAGAGGGCGGGGATGGTGATCACCGCGTCGGTGACCGTCTCGCCCAGGTAGGACTCGGCGTCGCGCTTGAGCTTCTGCAGCACGAACGCGCTGATCTGCTGTGGAACGAAGGCGTCGGCACGCGTCGGCCGGTGCGTGTCCAGATCACGCGGACTTCCCGTGGCGACGGGAGCGACCGTGGTCCTCGCCAGGGCGAGCGCGGCCGCGCCGGTCAGCGGTCTGCCGTCGTCGAACGCCACGACCGCCGGTGTCACCCGCAGACCGTCGGCGTCGGCGATGACGGTGGGCTCGCCGCCTTCCAGGATCGCGGCGACGGCTTTGGCGGTCCCCAGGTCGATGCCGAGCGCGCGGGCCATGGGATCGTCCCCTCTCAGGCGGTCCGCTGGGAGCGGCGGGCCAGACGTGCGTCGATGTCGGCCAGGAGCAGGCGGCTGGCCTCGGTCTCGGGGGAGCCGCCGCCGAGGACGGAGTGCCTGTCGGCCACGGCCCGCGTGGCGACCGCCCGCGCCTCGTCCAGGTGATGCGTCGCCGAGAGGACCTCGGCGAGGCGGTGGTGCGCGCTCATGGCGGAGCGGTGGCTCCGGCCCAGGACGAGGGCACGGCTGTGAGCCAGGAAACGCGCGATGTTCACGGACTCGGCGCGCCGCCCCGTCTCCCAGAGCAGACGCCCGACCATCTCCAGGGTGTCCAGGGCGAGGGGGGTGCGTACGCGGTCCAAAGCGGTGAGCCCGTCAACGGCCTTCTCCGCCTCGGCGAGCGCCTCCGCGCTCCGCCCGGCCCGTTCCAGATATCTGGCCAGCCAATGACGAGCCCGCCAGGTCGTCTCCGAGCCGGGACCGGGGAAGTCCTCGCACAGAGCCGCGAGATCCGGCAGGCCGTCCAAGGGCGGATTCTCCGCTGACGCCTCGAACACCGCCGCGTAATGGTCGCACCGCGCGCGCACCAGCTCTTCCATCGCCTCGAAGACCGAGCGGAACAGCCGGTGATCCATCCCCAAGGCGTCTTTCAGCGCCCCTCCCACCCGCGGCAGTTCCTTCAGCGCTCGCTCATCGCCGGAGCGGGCCAGGGCGACCGCGGCGAGTTGCCGGCTTCGCAACGCGGGCAGGGAACCGGGTCCCAGCAGCCGGGTGCGGACGGCCGCCGCTCTCTCGGCTTCGGCGACCGCCTGCCGGTACCGCCGCGCGAGCATCCACATCTCGGCGAGGTCGTGCCGGGCGTCCAGGGTGTCCCGGTGGTCAGGGCCCAAGGTGTGCTCTCGTGATTCCGTGACGCGTGCCAAGACCTCGGCGGCGTCCAGGGGACGTTCCATCGAACGCAGGATCCGGGCGACGAACAGCAGGGCGCGCAGGGTCTGCTCGTGGTCGTCGCCGTGCAGCAGCGAGAGCGTCGCGACGTTCTCCCGTGCGACTTCCAGCGCCTGGTCATAGGACTTCTCACCCCACAGCCGGACGGCGAGCCGCTGCCGGGCGCCGGGATCCCCCACCGGCTCCTCCACACGGGTGGAGGAGGAGCCGCCGGAGGCGAGTGCGTCGATACGTCGCAGCAGCTCCGATGCCTCCGGACGGTCGGCGGGCGACTTCGCCAGAAGGCTCATCACCAGACGGCCCAGCTCGGGCGGAATGTCGTGGCGCAGTTCCTCCGGGGGACGGGGCGTCACCTCGGCGTGCTGCCGCACCAGTTCCGGGAGCGATCCGGCGAACGGCGTGCGGCCGGTCAGCAGCTCATAGGCCAGGCAGCCGACCGCGTACAGGTCGGTTCGGCGGTCGACGACGCCTTCGAACTGCTCCGGCGCCAGATAGGCGGGAGTCCCGATCCGGGCCGTTCCGGCGCTCCCGTCGATCAGCCTGGCGATACCGAAGTCACAGAGCTTCAGCCGCCCATCGGGCAGCAGGACGAGATTGGCGGGTTTGATGTCACGGTGGACGACCCCGGCCTCGTGCGCGACTTCCAGCACGGCGGCGAGCTGTCCGAGCAGATCGCACACCCGGGGGAGGGGAAGGCCCTGACGGTTCCTCGCGATCACCTTGGCCAGATCGGTGCCGTGCAGGAGCTCCATGACCAGGTAGAGGACTCCCCGCTCCGCGCCGAAGTCATGGACGACCGTCATGCCCGGATGCTGGAACGAGGCGCCGATCCGTGCCTCGTTCTCGAACCGCCGGGTCAGCTCCGGCGAGGACTGGAGGCTGAACAGGAACTTCACCGCGACCTCGCGGCCGAGCCTGCGGTCGAGGCCGCGCCAGACCTGCCCCATCGCGCCGTTGCCGAGGAGCTCCTTCAGCTGGTACCGGTCCTCCAGCACCAGACCGCTGTGCAACACCGGCGCCTCACTCCGTGGACGGGCGGCATCCCCGCCCCGATGGTACGCGGTCACCAGGGCCGTGGTTCCGGTGTCGTCGTCGCTTTCGGGGAACGGGGTTCATGGCCATGGGCACGACTGAGATCCTTCCACCATCCAGATCCGGTTTCGCGTGAAATGGGACCCGGTAAGGGACCCGAGGAGTTGATGAACGATGGCACGGATAACGCGGAGACTCGCCGACCTCGCGAGCGGAAGACTGCTGGACCAGGCGCTCGTCATCGGGAAGACGCCCTTGTCGGACCGGTTCGTCCGGGTGGAGTTGCGGTCCGAGCGGTTCCGTTCGGCGTCGTGGACGCCCGGAGCCAAGATCCAGATGCGTCCGGAACGCGGAACCCTGGCGATGCGCACCTACACGCCGACCGTGTGGGACACGGCGGAGGGGACGACGGCGCTGATCGCGTTCACCCACGGCGACGGCCCGGCCTCCGCGTGGTTCGAACGGGCCGCGACGGGCGACGTGTGCGAACTGTTCGGGCCGCGCCGCTCACTCGACCTCAGCGGCACGGCGGCGAAGGTGGTGTTCGTCGGCGATGAGTCCAGTGTCGGCCTGGCCGGAGCACTCCACACCACCAAGACCGAAGGCGTCACCCACATCCTGGAGGCGGACGCCCCCGCCGAACTCACCACGGTCCTCACCGCCCTGGGCATCACCCAGAACGTCACCGTCGTGTCCAAGACGCCGGGCCGCGAGGAGTTGCTGTCCGCCGCCCGCGACGCGGCCGGCGCGGACGAGGCCCCCTACGACCTCGTCGTCACCGGCGACGCCGCGACCGTCCACCTGACCCGCCGCGCCGCCCGCGAGTGGCACCCCCGCCCCGCCCGGGTCCTCGGCAAGGCCTACTGGGCCGAAGGCCGCACCGGACTGGACTGACGGCTGCCTGTGATGGACGCGGTGTTCCCGTGGGGGTGTTCCTTCGTCCGGGCTCAGGCGTAACGGTAGACGCGGACGTAGTCGACCATCATCTTGGCGGGGAGGCGGGTCTTGGAGGTCGGGTTGCCGGGGAAAGGGCCGCCCACGGCGAGGTTCAGCACGAGAAGGAACGGGTGGTCGAACACCCACTTGCCCGGTACCGCCGTGCGCTTGACGGTGTGCACGCGGATACCGTCGACGCTCCAGATGATGCTCTGCGCCGTCCAGTCGATGGTGAAGGTGTGGAACGCTTGGCTGAAGGACTTCTTGCCCGGCTTGAGCTTGTACTGCTTGCTGATGCCCACACCGGAGTAGCCGGGGCCCTGAAGCGTGGCGTACGTGCGGCGTTTGAGGTCGCCGCGGCGTTCCATGATGTCGATCTCGCCGCAGGCGGGCCACGGAGTGCTCAGATAGTTGGCGCCCAGCAGCCAGAAGGCGGGCCACAGGCCGCGGCCGTCGGGTGACTTGATGCGCGCGGTGATGCGGCCGTGCTTCGTCGTGAACTTGCCTTCGGTGGTGATGCGGGCCGAGGTGTACTTCTTGCCGTGCAGGGCCTGCCTCTTGGCCGTGATGACGAGATGGCCGTTGCCGTCCAGGCCGACATTGTCGCGCGTGTTGTACTCCAGCTCGCCGGTGCCGGGTGTGCCCGTCTCGATGATCCAGCGCGACCCGGCGGGCTTGGCGCCCGCGCGGCCGGTGAACTCGTCCCGCCAGACGAGCCGCATCTTGCGTTCGTTGTCACGCGCGGCCGCGGGGACGGCGAGACGAGGCGCCTCCTCCCGCAGGAGCACGACGGCGCCGGCCGCCACGGCGACCGCGGCCCCCGCCGCCACCAGGACCTTGGGAAGCCGATGGCTCATGGTCTCTCCCCGTCTCGCACGCATTACAGATCATGGTTTGTCCGGAAGAATAGGGCCATCGAGCATCATCGGGGGAGACCAAAGGAACGGGCTTCAGCCCAGAACCCAGTCCAGGACGCCGAAGTAGAAGACGACATAGGCGGCGAGTGCGAGCGGGACGGCCGCCAGAAAGGCCAAGGCACGCTCCTTGTGCGTGCGGGCGAGAAGCAAGGGCACCAGCACGAAGACCGCGAGACAGGCACATGCCTGCGCGGCATAGCCGAGCGCCCAGGCGTAGTGGAGACCCTCCGCGCCGAACACGCCGGCGAGCGCGGCAGACCCGATCACACGGCGGCTCTGCGACGTCCCCGAGCGCCACCACGCGCCCGCGACGCCGAAGAGCGGCCCCGCCACGAAGGCCATGGCCAGCCAGACCAGCGGGGCCGACAGCCCTCCCATGCCGTCCCTGCCGAACTCCGCGTAACCGTAGTAGCCGACGACCAGGCCGCTCTCGGCGCACAGTCCGGCGACGGCGGCGGCGGTCAGGGAAACGCGCCGGGCGAGGATCGCGCCCGTGCCGAAAGCGGCGACCGACCAGATGGCTCCGGAGTTGGCGAGCTGGTTCCAGGCGCCGGGCAGCCAGCCCTGGGCGAGGTTGGTGAGGACACCGAGGACGAGTCCAGAGGCGAAGGCGGCGAGAGCCGCCTTCGGCCATGCCCCGGTATGGGTGCTGCCTGTGGTCGCGGTCATACCGGCCGAGCTCGCTTTCCTCGATCTGCCAGGGCCCCGAGGTCCCGTCGTCAGCAGAAACCTATCC
>JAFACJ010000430.1 GCA_023425615.1 Actinomycetes bacterium | reverse complement strand
GTGTGCGGCGAGACGACGTCGATGACGCCGTCCGTGCTCGGGGCCGCCCACTCCCCTGCGATGAACAGCCTCTTCTGTTCCACCATGGTGCTCCTCATTCCTGATGGACGGGCCGGCTACCGGCCCGCGAGCCGTGCCACGACGGGCGCGAAGCGCTCCAGCTCCGACTGCTGGACGCTGATGTAGTTGGCGCCGAAGACCTCGCGGCGCTCCTGGAGCCGCTCCACGACCTCGTCGAGTGAGCCGATGAGGACGTTGGGGTGCTCGGTGAGCCCCGCCGGGGGCACTCCGAGCAGCTTGGCGACACGGGTGACGGCCGCGTCGGGGTCGTCGGTGATCGCGGTGAAGAACGGCGAGCTCTCGATCTCCAGGTCGGCGAACCGCTCGCCCGCCGCCTCGCGGACGAGGCCGAGCCGGTGCACCGCCTCCTGCGCGGGTGTGCGTCCGGCGGCGTTCACCTCGTCGAACGGCACGTTGTTGATGCTGACGATGTCCGCCTCGCGGGCGGCGAGCGACAGGACCCGCCTGCGGGCGCCGCCGATCATGACCGGGGGGCGGGGGCTGCGCGCCGGGCGCGGCAGGCCCGCGTAACCGGACGCTGTCGCGTGTTCGCCCCGCTGCTCCAGGGGCTCGCCGCTCCAGTGCGCCTTGACCAGGGCGACGACCTCCTCCAGCTTGTCGACGCGGTGCGCGGGCGCGCCGAAGGCCAGGCCCATCGCCCGGTACTCCGGCTCGCTCCACCCGGCTCCGATGCCGAACTCCAGCCGCCCGTCCGACAGCAGGTCGAGCGTCGCCGCCTCCTTCGCCAGTACCGCGGGCACGTGGTAGTCGACGCAGAACACCCGGCAGCCGACGCGCAGCGTCTCGGTCACCGCCGCCGCCGTCGCCATGGCGGCGATCGGCGCGAGGTGCTGCGGCGGCAGCCGCGACTCGCGCGCCGCCGGTCCGGGCCCGAGGTAGTGGTCGGCGACGAACAGCGTGGTGTAGCCGAGGTCCTGCACCTTGCGGGCGAGGTCGCGCCACTCACCGGCGGATGTCGCCTTCGTGGCCTGGACGGCGAACCGAAAAGGCTGCATATTTGTCATCGTTCGATAATAGTTTGACGAGCAATGATCGCGCCAGACCCGGCGCGGCATGGTCGAAGGGATGGCAGATGGTCAAGCGCGCGAGGTATGAGGAGTACAAGGACCGTTACCCCAACTACCAGTTCGAACTGGACGACGACGGCATCCTGCTCATGCGGTGCCACACCGACGGCGGGAGCCTGGTGTGGGACTGGAAGTCGCACGACGACATGGCCGACGCCTTCTCCGACGTCGCGGGCGACCGCGAGATCAAGGTCCTCATCCACACCGGCACCGGCGAGAACTACAACGCGGACTGGGGCCGGCTGCCGAACGGGGAACTGCCGAAGGAGCCGGTCTACGACGTCATGCCCGGCGTCAAGGGGCTCTACAAGCTCGATGAGAAGGCCTGGTACAACCGCCACCTCCAGCTGAACGTCATGGAGGTCGACGTGCCCATGATCAGCGTGGTCAACGGGCCGTGCAACATCCACTCCGAGGTCCCGCTGATGGGTGACATCGTCCTGGCCTCGGAGGACGCCTGGTTCCAGGACGTGTCGCACTTCCCGCGCGGCATGGTGCCCGGCGACGGCCAGCATGTGATCTGGAGCTTCCTCGTCGGCCACAACCGCGCCCGCTACTTCCTGCTCACCGGCAAGAAGCTGGCGGCGCGCGAGGCCATGGAATGGGGCGCGGTCAACGAGGTGCTGCCCAAGGACCAGCTCCTGGACCGGGCGTACGAGCTGGCCCGCGAACTGGTGAAGCGCCCGCCGATGGTGCTGCGCTACACGCGGCAGCTGTTCACCCAGAACCTGAAGCGCGCGTTCCTCGACGAGCTCGGGCACGGCCTCGCCCGCGAGACGTACGCGCAGCAGGAGTTCTTCCCGTTCGGAGGCGGTATGGAGCCGCTTGACCGCCCCTGGAACGACAAGCCGTGGACGTGACAGCCGGGATCCGATCAGAGAAAAGAAGGCAGAAGACTTTTCAGTCATGGAAAAACTGCCTACTATCGGCCTGACACAACGGCAAGGAGACAGGCATGACGGAGTTGCAGCAGCGCCTGGCCACGGGGAAGGGCAAGTTCACCCCGCTGTACCAGGACCTCGACACCGAGCCCGTGAACTACGAGGACTCGATCTCCCCGGAGTTCTTCACGGCGGAACGGGAGGCGGTCTTCAAACGGTCGTGGCTGTACGTCGGCCGCTCCGAGCGGCTGCCGCGACCGGGGACGTTCTTCACGCGTGAGCTGCCCGGCAGGCTCGCGTCCCTCGTCATCGTCCGCCGCCTCGACGGGACCGTGAGCGCCTTCCACAACGTGTGCGCCCACCCCGGCAACAAGCTGGTGTGGCAGGAGCACCCCCAGGAGGAGTCCAAGGGGTCGTGCCGCGAGTTCTCGTGCAAGTACCACGGGTGGCGGTACGGCCTCGACGGGCGCGTCACGCACATCACGAACGAAGAGGAGTTCTTCGACCTCGACAAGGACTCCCTGCGGATGCCTCCGGTGCACTGCGAGGAGTTCGCCGGCTTCGTCTTCGTCAACCTCTCGGCCGACCCCGTCCCGCTGCGGACGTTCCTCGGTGACCGCCTCCTGGAACTGGAGGAGTACCCCTTCCACCTGATGACGCAGCGCTACGGGTTCACGTCGCGCATCAACGGCAACTGGAAGCTGGCCGTCGACTCCGTCTGCGAGTGGTACCACCCGCCGTACGTCCACGCCCGCTTCATCGACAAGGACGTGGCGAAGGCCGAGAAGATGGTTCCGCCGGTGGACTCCTACCACTACGACCTGTTCACACCGCACATGCTCACGTCGGTGCCCGGCCCGCCGCCACTGCCTTCACGCGAGCCCGGCACCGCCGGTCCGGCCGAACGCGACCAGAAGTGGGTGTACCGCCTGTTCCGGGCCGGGCTCTTCGGCCCCGACGACGTGCCCGACATCGGCACGCTGCCGGAGTTCCTCAACAAGGGGCGGATCAAATCCTGGGGCAACGACCAGTTCTGGCTGTTCCCGAACCTCTCCGTGCAGATCTGGGCCCGCAACTACTACATCACCTACACCTACTGGCCCGAGTCGGTGGACTCCCACATCTACGAGATCGACCTGTACTTCGTGCCGCCGAAGAACGCGCAGGAACGGCTGGCGCAGGAACTCGTCGTCGACAGCACCATCGAGTTCGCCATGCAGGACGTGAACACGATCGAGGCCACGCACTCGGCGCTCTCGACGCGCGCCAACCAGCGGTTCCACCTCAGCGACCAGGAACTGCTGATCCGCAAGTTCCACAAGACCATCCGTGACACCGTCGCCGCCCACCAGGAGGAGCGATGACCGTCTGCACCCTGCCCCCCGGCTTCACGGAGCTGGAACCCTACGTCGCCGACTGGGCGCGCGCTACCCGGCAGGAGCGCTACGACACGCGCCTGTCGAAGTCGTTCGACGAGCTAGCCGAGTTCTACGACGCCGTGGCCCCGCACGCCGAAGCCGCCATCACGTACCTGAACGGGCTCGACCTCAGGGACCTCCCCGACGACGCGGCGCGCCTGCTGCGGCTCCTCTACTCGATGATCCTGGTCTCCTACTCGGTCAACGTGTTCCTCCAGCCGCGCATCCCCGACTCCGGCGCCGCCTTCTTCGACACCGCCGTCGAACCGGCAGTCTGAGGGGCACGCCATGACCATCACCCCCCTCGGACCGACCACCGGCGCCGAGATCACCGGCCTGCGCGGAAGCGCCCTCGTGGACCGCGGTGTCGCCGACGAGTGCCGTGCCGCGCTGGAGCGCTACGGCGTCGTGGTCTACCGCGAGGCCGACATCGGCGACGACGACCTCGTGGCGTTCAGCCGCCTGCTCGGCGAGGTCGTGCCCCTGGCCATGGGCGGCCACGAGCACCCGGAGATCCAGAAGATCACCCGTGACGCGTCGCAGAGCAGGCTGGCCGCCTACCGCGAGGCGACGTTCTTCTGGCACATCGACGGCACCACCGACTCCGTGCCGAACAAGGCGACGCTGCTCACCGCGCGGCGGGTGTCGGACGACGGCAGCGGCGACACCGAGTTCGCCAACACCTACGCCGCCTACGAGGAACTCCCCGACGCGGAGAAACGCGAACTGGAGAAGGTCCGCGTGGTGCACAGCTTCGCGGCCTCGCAGCTCCTCGTGTACCCCGATCCGTCGCCGAAGGAGCGGGCCGCGTGGGACAAGGTGCCCTCCCGCGAGCATCCGCTGGTGTGGACGCGCGGCAGCGGACGCAGGTCCCTCCTGATCGGCGCGACCGCGGGCGAGGTCGCGGGACGCCCGGCGGAGGAGGGCCGGGCGCTCCTCGACCGCCTCCTGGACTGGGCGACGCAGCCGCGGTTCACCATCCGGCACCGCTGGCGCCCCGGCGACCTCGTCATCTGGGACAACACCGGGATGCTCCACCGGGCCCTGCCCTACGCCGAGACGTCCTCAAGGCTGATGCACCGCACCAGCCTCGCCGGCGAGGAGGCCGTGCGGTGAGCGGACCGCGCGCGGCCGTCGTGACCGGCGGCGGGTCCGGCATGGGACGGGCGATCGTCCACCGCCTGGCACGGGACGGGCTGCACGTCGCGATCGTCGACCTCGACGCCGCGAGCGCCGAGGCCGTCGCCGAGGAGGTGCGGCGGGAGGGCGGCACGGCCCTGGCCGTCGGCGGCGTCGACGTGTCCGACCGGGCGCAGGTCGACGCCGCCCTAAGGCACGTCCGCCAGGCCCTCGGACCCGTGCTCGTG
>JAFACJ010000357.1 GCA_023425615.1 Actinomycetes bacterium | reverse complement strand
CGATCGAACCGGCGACCTGCTGGATGATGTTCAGACCGGTGCTGGCGCGCGGTACCTCGTCGTGGTCGAGGGTCTGCATCGCCGCCGACATGGTCGGCATCATCGTCATGCCCATGCCGAGGCCCATGACGAACAGCGCGCCGCTCAGCAGCGTCATCGAGGTGTCGACGCCGATGAGCTGGGTGAAGCCGAACATGCCGAGGACCACGAGCAGCAACCCGGCCAGGACGACACGGCCGGGGCCGATCTTGTCGGTCAGCTTGCCGCCGATCGGCATCGTGACCATCGCGCCGAGTCCCTGCGGGATCAGCAGCAGACCGGTGTGGAAGGCGCTCTCATTGCGCACCACCTGGTAGTACAGCGGCAGCAGGAGCATCGCGCCGAAGAACGCCAGCCCGAACAGCACCATCGTCCCTGACGCCGCGGCGACCGAGCGGCGCGCGAACAGCCGCAGGTCGATCAGCGGCACCTCGGCCAGCAGCGCCCGCACCACGAACCCGACGACGAGGACGGCGCCGAGCGCGGTGAACCCGATGACCTCGGCGGAGTCGAACGCGCCCTTCTCCGCGCCGGTCGCCAGACCGTAGATCAGCGAGGCGAGGCCGGGCGAGAGCAGCAGCAGGCCGAGCAGGTCCAGGCGCTCGCCGGGCCGCGCCGTGTCACGGTCCAGGATCCGCCAGGAGAGGAACAGCGCGATCGCGCCGATCGGCACGTTGATGTAGAAGATCCAGCGCCATGACACATCATCGACCAGCCAGCCGCCGAGGATCGGGCCGGCGATCGGGCCGAGCAGCATCGGGATGCCGACGACGCTCATCACCTGGCCGACCCGCTGCGGGCCCGCCTTCTGCGTCAGGATCGTCATGCCCGCGGGCATGATCATGCCGCCGCCCAGGCCCTGGAGCACCCGGAAGGCGATCAGCGACTCGGCGGACCAGGCCATGCCGGCCAGCGCCGAGCCGATCACGAACAGCCCGATCGAGATCATGTAGAGCCGCTTGGTGCCGAACCTGCTGGCGGCCCAGCCGGTCACCGGGATCACGGTGGCCAGCGCGAGCGTGTAGCCGGTCGCGATCCACTGGATCTGGGACAGCGGCGCCTGGAACTCCTGCGACAGGTCGCGGATGGCCACGTTGACCACGGTGACGTCGAGGATCGACATGATCGCGCCGAGGACCACGACCATGGCGACGGCGAGCACACCGCGATCGAGGCCGCCGTCGCCGTCCGGCTTGTCGAGGGAGACGGCGTTCGCCTCCGGGGGGGCTGAAGAACTCAACTTGTGGATCCCATCTTGAGCGCCCGGACGATTGCGGGCAGGACAAGTGTTCGCGCCGGAGAGCCCGGCGTTCTGTGGTCAGCGGTGCGGGTACCCGCCCCTATTCCGTTTCCGGGAACGTTCCCGAGCCGACCGAGCAGGTGCCGCGTGCGGGATGACGAAAGACGCCATGACGGTGTACGCGCCGCGGGGTCGTGCGTGCGCCGCCATACAGGGCCCCCGTCCCATCCGATACCTGCGTCGTGTCCATGAGCGGCTCACCGGCCGCGGCCGCTTCGTCCTATGATCCCTGCCGCGATGACGCGGCGGTAACCGGGGCCGTAGCACCGCCGTTCACCTGCTGAACACTGCCGCCCATTCTCGCAGCGGGCACTGACAGAACGGGACGACTGTCGTCGACCCCCGGTCAGTGACTCCCGCCACCGCGGCGGTCAGGCGACCGTGCCGCTTCCGGCGGGGAAGTCGGGGGGCGTCGGCCGCAGGGCGCGGCTGACCCGCTGCGCCGCCTGCACGATGTGCTCTTCGGCGACCTTCGCCTGGTCCGCCCGGTGGGTGATGAGGTTGAGGCAGGCGCGGGGGTGCGTGCCGGGGATGGGTGCCGCGATGGCGTAGGCGCCGACCAGGATCTCGCCCTCGCTGACCGCGTAGCCGCGTTCGCGGGCACGGGCGATGGCCTCGGGTTCGCCTTCGGCAGGGGGGTTGACGGACAGGATGGCGTAGCCGGCCGCGCCGCGGTCGATGGGGGTGCGCATCCCGGCCTTGAACGCGATGTGGTGCGAGGTCGTCGTGGGTTCGACGAGGACGATCGCGACCGCCTCGTTGCCTTCGGCGACGAAGAGCGAGACGGTGCAGCCGATCTGGTCGGCGGTCTCGCGCATGATCGGGAGCGCCGCCTCGCGCAGCGCGGGCAGGTAGGTGTCGGCGAGCGTGGCCAGGCGTGCGCCCGGGTGGTAGGCGCCGTTCTCGCCGTGCACGACGAAGCCGAAGTCGGCGAGGGTCTGCAGGGTCCGGTAGGCGATGGACCGGTGGACGCCGAGTTCGCGGGCGAGCTCCTGCACGGTCACGCCGCCGCTGGACTCCACCACCATCAGCAGGGCGCGGAGGCCGCGGGCGAGCGTCTGGCTGCCCACCTGTGTACGGCCCGTCGCGGTTCCCGTCATGAATGAGCCCCCTAGTGTCACCGGTCGGCCCCGCCGACGGTCTGCGTCCTCGTGGTGCCCGCCGTCCGGCTCGATCACCGGTCAGCGTAACGTAGCGCGGCCGATCGCCGGCCCCGGACCGGTGATCCATGGCGTTGACGGCCTTCAGGGCAGTCCCTACCATGTGTACATATAGCGAGCGCTCGTATGTAAATAATGATACATCATCGCATGTCGGCGCGCGAACGCACGGCGCTGCCCGCGGCCCCCGTGGACCGCGCCAGAAGCCGCCCTTCAGGGGCGAGGACTTACGAAACGCGGCAGATCGGCGCCGTCGCGGCTCCACCCCGACCGCGCCGACCGCGGTCGAGCCTTCAGACCTTCAGACCGGAAAGGACCCGCCGTGCCCGTTGCCCTGTGCGCGACATCCCATTCGCCGCTCATCGGTCTGCACGATCCAGAGCCCGAGGTCAGGGCCGAGGTCGACGCCGTGCTCGCCGCGGCGCGGGCGTTCGTCGGGGACTTCGCCCCCGACCTCGCCGTCGTCTTCGCGCCCGACCACTACAACGGCTTCCTGTACGACATGATGCCTTCCTTCTGCGTCGGCGCGGCCGCGACCTCGGTGGGCGACTACGGCCTGCCCTCCGGCCCGCTCGACGTGGACCGCGACGCGGCGTACGCCATCGCCGAGCGGGTCCTGGCACACGGCGTCGACGTCGCGATCTCCGAGGACATGCGGGTCGACCACGGGTTCGTCCAGCCGCTGACGTTCCTCTTCGCCTCGCCGACCGCGATACCGATCGTCCCCGTCTTCATCAACTGCGTGGCCGAGCCGCTGGGACCCGCGATCCGCGCCCGGCTCCTCGGCGCCGCGGTCGGGGAGGCGCTGAGGGACATGGACCGCCGTGTCCTCCTGGTCGGCTCCGGCGGGCTCTCGCACGATCCACCGGTGCCGCGGCTGGCGGAGGCGACGCCGGAGGTAGCCGAACGGCTGAAGCGCGGCAGGAACCCCTCACCGGAGCAGCGGGCGCTGCGGGAGCGCCGCACCGTCGAGGCCGCGGGTGAGTTCGCGCTGGGCGGGGGCGGGTGCCGTCCGCTGAACCCCGACTGGGACGCGCTGGTGCTGCGCTCCCTGGCGGCCGGCGACTTCGCGGCCGTGGACGAGCGGAGCAACGAGTGGTTCGTGGCCGAGGGCGGCCACTCCGCCCCCGAGGTGCGGACCTGGATCGCCGCCTACGCGGCGCTGGCGGCCATGGGCCCGTACACGGTCCGCTCGTCCTACTACCGGGCGATCCCCGAGTGGCTCGCCGGTTTCGCGACGACCACCGCGGTCCCATCGGACGGTGCGGCGTGAGCGCGGCGACGGAGACGGCGGTCAGCCGTCGGACGATCATGGTGGACGGGCTCGCCACCAGCTTCCTGGAGGCGGGGGAGGGGGACCCGGTCGTCCTGCTCCACGGCGGCGAGTTCGGCGCCGAGGCGGAGATCGCCTGGGAGCGCACCATCGCCGCCCTGGCGGCGCGCCACCGTGTGCTGGCCCCTGACCTGCTGGGTTTCGGCAGGTCCGCCAAGGCGGTGGACTTCGTCGACGGGCGCGGGATGCGGATCCGGCATGTGGCGCGCTTCTGCGCGCTGCTGGGGATCGACTCGGCCTGCTTCGCCGGGAACTCGATGGGCGCCGTGATGCTCCTCGTCGACGCCGTGTCCGACGCGCCGGTCCTTCCGGTCAGGAAGATGGCCGCCATCTGCGGAGGCGGCGAGATCCTGCGCAATCCGCACACGGACGCCCTCTATGAGTACGACGCGACGCTGCCCGCGATGAGGAGAATCGTCGAGGCGCTGTTCCACGACCCGGCGTATCCGGCGGATGAGGACTACGT
>JAFACJ010000193.1 GCA_023425615.1 Actinomycetes bacterium | reverse complement strand
CCGACGCCCGTCCGGACGCCACGCCGGCCACCGGCGAGGCCGGTGGCGCGGCATGAGCGAGTCACCCGTCGAGCAGCGCCTCGACGACCGCCTGACCGCCAACGCGACCACGTCGGCGGACCGCCCCGCGGTCACCGTCGACGTCGTCCACACCACCCGTCGTGTTGCGCTGGACCTGTCCGGACAGCACGACGACGAGGAGCTGTCGTGAGCGACAGCGACCCGCTTGAGAAGTACGTCGCGCTGCTGCCGTACACGGTGGGTTACGAGCTGAGCGACGCGCACGTCGTGGTGGTCGCTCTCGATGCCCGGTTGGTGCCAGGGCCGGTCATGCCGGCCACCTGGCCGGACGGCGCGGACACCCGGACGGCGGCGGAGGCGATCGCCGCCGCCGTCGTCCCTCCGTCGCGCACGTACGAGGCATCCACACTGCTCGTCATCGGGTACGGCAAGGACGGACCCGAGCGCGCGCAGGCGGTGGCCGACGCCGCGCTCGCCACGGCTGACCTCGGCGTCCCGCTCCTTGTCCACGTCGACGGCGCCACCGTCGCGGTGTCTCGCCCGGGCGAGGCCTGGACGCCTGCGCGGCCGCTGCCGGACGTCGCGGCGGCGGCGGTCCTGCAGGGCCTGCAGACGCCGGCTCGATCACGAGCCGAACTCACCGCGCGCATGACACCGGAGGCCGCACCGGCGTTCGCTGCGCTCACCGAGCAAGCCGCGCGCAACGCGCGCGACCTCGAGCCCACGCTGCGCGCCGGCGCCGCACGGCGCGCACTCGACCTGCTCGCCACCCCCGGCCCGGCAGGCCCGCAGCACACCACCGCCATGAGCACGGTCGCGGCGATGGTCGCCAACTCCCGGCCGGTGCGAGACGCCGTCTACCTGCACGCCGCTGGCGACGCGGGGCGCGTCGACGCGCTCGTGCGCACCTACCGCGCCGCCCCACGCGAGCTGCGTTCCGCCACCGCGGCCGCGGCCGGCGCCGCGCTGTTCTTCAACGGCCAGCACACCGCCCTCGTCGACGCGGTCCTACAGCACGTCGACCCCGCGGCCCCCGAGCACCGCCTCGCCGAGCTCGTACGCGCCAGCGCACGCGCCGGCGCCGACCCACACCACCTGCGCACGATCCTGCTCCCGGTCGCCGAAGACGGGCTCGCCAAGGCCGACGTCCAGTGGCACAGCGACCGCGCGAGCACCACGCGATCGGCGTCCTTCCCGCACGCGCCGACCACAGCGCGTGCACCCGCGACCGGCGCCGTCGCACCTGCCCGCAAAGCGACGGGCGGCCGCGAGCTTGGCGGCCCCGAACGCTAGTCGCGCCGCCCTGCCTCGGCGATGAACCGCACCGCTGTGTAGGAGTAACTTTCGCGCGCTTCTTGGCCGTTCCCCGCGCGCGCGACGAACCGGAACTGGGCTGGGCCCACGAGCATGTCGTCCTCCCCGCCGCTCTTCTGCTCGACGGCCCGGGCAGCGGGCAACGCGTCAACGATCCAGGTCGCGCTCGAGTGGGCGTCGAGCCGGTGCGGCAGGTCCGGGCCGTCAGCGTCACGGACGGGCGCCAGCGGCCGGCGGCCCTCGGGGCGCGTGACGTGGAATCCCTCGATCGTGACGGCTGCCCGTCCAGAGTTCACGACCGTGAGCTCCACGGGCGCACCACTCGGGAAGGGGTTGGCCTCCGAATCCGCGGGGATTCGGTACGACCGCAGGCGCAGGCGGGGTCCGCCCGCGCGGTACGCGAGCGCGGCGACAAGGAGCGACCCGGCGGACAGGAGCAGTGCCGCGTAACTCACCCAAGCAGGAGCGCCTGACATGGAGGCGAGGCTAGGGCAGGTCGAACGCAGACGGCGCAACTCGCCGTGAGCAGCATCGTCACTTGCACCCCGGCCCTCAGGGAGGCGCTCGAGCCGTCACATCCCGCCCCCTGTCCACCTGTGGACGGCCCGAGCTCAACCGCTGCGCGGCTCCGGCCGCCCACAGGTGGACAGCGGGACCCCGGCTGACCGCCCGCACACAAGCCGCGCCGTCACCATCCCGAGACCGGCGCACGACGCCGAGCGCGGCCTGTGCACGGGCTGGCGTGTAATCAGTGGGATCACGGCGCGGTAGTGGCTCCGGCGGCGTCATCTCGTCGACCTTCGCGAGTGTCCCGCGAGACGCTGGACGCGCCCGCGCCCAGCACCGGCGATGTGCGCCATGCTCTGTCCGTCGACATCGACCACAGGAGGGCGCGCCGGCGTGACGATCTACACGACCAACGAGTGGCAGGGGCACGGTAAGCAGAACTACTACTGGAACGAGTACCGGCTGGAGGGCAACACCGTCGTCAAGTACAAGTGCCACAGGCAGAAGTTCTTCGACGGCGACGAGAGCACCTGGCATCGCGATGAGGAAGTCGTGGAGTCGTGGGACATCGACGATTCGAGCATGCCCGACTGGCTGCGGCAGTACCTCTGAGGGGATCAGCCGGGCGAACGTCTGATCCGACCTATCTGGTCAGACGGTCGTCGTCTCGTCGACCTTCGCCAGCGCCCGCGAGACGCTCGACGCGCCTACGCCGAGCACGCGCGCGATGTGCGCGATGCTCTGCCCCTGCTCGTGCATCCGCACCGCGGCCGCGATGCGTTCGGGCGTCATCACCGACGGCCGGCCGCCGACCCTGCCCTGCGCGCGGGCGTGCGCCAGGCCGCGGCGGGTGTTGTCTCGGATGGTGTCGACGCGCAGTTGCGCGAACACCGCGACGATCCCGAACAGCGCGCGCCCCATCGGGGTCGTGGTGTCGATGTCTGGCTCCGTCAACGACTTGATGTTGACGCCGCGCTCGTGCAGCTCGTTGATGGTCTCGATGGCCATCTTCTCGCTGCCGGCGATCCGGTCGAGCCGGCGCACGAGCAGGGTGTCCCCGGCGCGCAGGTAGTCCAGACACGCGAGCCACTGCGGACGGTCCCTCACGCGGCTGGACTCGCCCTGGTCGACGAACACCCGCACCGCGCCGGCGGCGCGCAGCTCGGCCTCCTGCGCGGCCGGGTCCTGGTCGTGACGTGACACGCGCGCGTAGCCGACGACGTTGCTCATCGACCCTCCCCTCGTCCCGTCGTGTAGCCCTGGCCCGGCACCCCGGGGCCCGTCCGCCGAGGTCGCTCCGTGCCGCTCTGCGGGCCTGTCGAGCGCCCGGGCGTGGCCGGGCGCGGGTAGCTCGCGCTGTACAGCGAGCGGGCCGGCAGGGCGTCGTCGACGACCGGTGCCGGCACGGCCGGCCGATCGACCGCGATGTGCCGGAACACCGGCACGAGCGAGTCCGGCACGGGCTCGTACGCGAGCAGGTCCGGGCGGCTGAGCATGGAGGCCTGGTTCCACTGCTCGGGCGTCACGCGCGAGAAGTCGAGCGTGAACCGGGACCGCTCCGCGACGTGCTCCATGAACACCTTCGAGGTGCGCCCGTTGCCCTCACGGAACGGGTGCGCCTGGTTCAGGTAGGCGAACACCGTGGCGGCCCGCTCCCCGAACTGCTCGCGGTCCAGCTCGTGCCACGCGGTGCCGTCGACGAGCCGGTGCACGTCGCTCAGGTAGCGCTCGACCTCACCGCCGCGGACCTCCGCGAAGCCGCGGCCCACACCCTTGAACATCTCGACCGTGCGGTACTCCCCCGACCACTCGTAGACGTCCTGGAACAGGTGCCGGTGGATCGCCCGCACGTGCGCCGCGTCGTACGTCCGAGCGATCACCACGTCACCGGCCAGCAACTCGCGCTGCCGGCGCATCGTCTCGACGTACTCCAACAGGTTCAGCGTGCGCGCGTCGCGCTCGTCGAACAGGTTGCGCAGCGTCCCCTCGTCGGGCGGCGGGTAGAAGTACGACTCCCAGGTGTCGAACGCCATCAGCGCGCGACGGCGGCCGTCCATCGACGAGCAGCCGCGTGCGCACGCCGGCGGTACTCCGCCGCGTCGATCGCCCCGCGGGCCTCGTCGGTCAAGTTCTCCACGTCCTCGCGGTTGGGCTCCCAACCCTCGTGCCACGCGCTGGCGAGGGACTGCACGACCGCGCGCCGCTGGGTGTCGTCGAGCTGCGCGAACAGCTCGGGCCAGCGCTCCTCGACGTCGAACTTCGTAGCCACGGCGCGGCTCCCCTCTCCTGGGCAGGGCACCAGTCTACCGGACCAACCAAAAACGGTCCATAGAAGGTTTCGGTGCGTCCCGGTTTCGGTGGTGAGTTTCGGTGCGTCGGCTCCCGTTCGCCGGCGTCGTCGACGCGCTGCGCCGGCCGCCCGACCGGAAACGATCAGTTCCGGCGTGTTGTAGGAACTCGACAACACGGACCGCAGACTGCGTGCGCGTCCATCGCCTAGCGGAGGCCACCGGCCCCGCAACGTCACCGCCCGCCCGCCTTCCGGGATAGCCCATAGAGCCGACGCTGCCCTAGCGTTCCTGCCGGGCGGTCCGCGATCGTTTCGGTCAACACGAACATGTGGACGGTGAGGCTAGTTGACAAAGTACGACCTGGAACGGCTCGGGCCACTCGGATTCCAGGACCTTTGCGCCGCTTTAGCCCTGCGCGCCTTCGGCGCTTCCGTCAGACCAATGGGCCCGGGCCGGGATGGCGGCCGCGACATGCTGACCACGGACCCGGTCAGGTGGTCCGACGAGACGATCTGGTCGGGTACGACCGTCTTCCAGGTCAAGCACCGGGCAGGGGCGCCCGGCCGGTCGGACCCGGCGACATTTGCCCGCCAGATCGTGACCGAACTCGAGGCGTGGGCCTCACTGGACTCCGACCGGGGAGTCGTACCGCACCAGTTGGTGTTCCTGTCGAACGTGTACCTCAGCGCCGTACCGGGCGGCGGGGGCTACGACGCCGTCGTCCGGAAGGTCGACGACTGGTTGGCGAAGCTCGGCGACTCATCCGCGGAAGACCACCTCGACGGCAACGACAAGGTGCGCGCCCGCCAGGAGCGCGAGGCCCGCCGGGACCGCATGGCGAGCCTGCGCGACTGGAAGATCCTCGACGGGAACCACCTCACCGGCCTTCTGGACGCGCACGAGGGCGTCCGTCGGGCAGTCGACGGCTTCTTGCAGGCCGGCGACGTCCTTGCCGACCTCGCCCGCTTCGCAGGCGTCCTGTCTGACGAGGAGCTCGCGCGTGCGCTCAAGCGGCACGCCCGGTGGGCGCTCACCAACGAGCGCAAGATCTACTTCGACGAGGCAGGCGCAGAACCCAAGGGGTTCCCGGTCGAGGACGTCGTCATCGACCTCCCGGTGCGGCTGCACGACACAGGGGACCAGACCAACGTCATCCGGTACGCGCTCGACCGTGGCGACCGCGTGCTCCGCCCGTCGCTGGCGACCGTGCACAAGCCGCGGCACCTCGTCGTCGTCGGCGCGCCCGGGAACGGCAAGACGACCGTGTCGAGATTCCTAGTGCACGCCTACCGGGCGGTCTGGCTGGGCGAGGATGAGGACCTCGGCGACGAGCATCGCAAGGCGGTCACCGCGACCGCCGCCGCGCTCGGCGCGATGGGCCGGCGGCCGCCCGCACACCGGCGCTGGCCGCTGCGGGTGGACCTCGCACAGTTCGCCGTGGAGAAGGCCACCGACCCAGACTTCACTCTGTTGACCTTCATGGCGCAGACCCTGACGAAGCAGGCCGCCGCCGACCGGGTCTCCAAGGCGGCGCTGCACCAATGGCTGCGGGCCTGGCCGTCCTTCCTGATCCTGGACGGGCTCGACGAGGTCAGCGAGCCCTCCGTGCGCAAGGGCCTCATCGCTGATGTCGAAGCCTTCGTGGACGAGGCCGAGAGCAACGACTGCGACCTCCTCGTCGTCATCACCACGAGGCCCACCGGCTATAACGACGACTTGTCCACGGAAGTCTTTGAGCGGGTCGACCTCGACGACCTGCCCCTGGGCGACGCCCTGGAGTACGGCCGTCGGGTGACACAAGTGCGCGTGCCCGACGACTCCGCGCGGCGTGATGGCGTGATGGCCCTCCTCCGAACGGCGTCACAGGAGGAGTCCCTGCAACGACTGCTGCGAACCCCCCTCCAGGTACTGATCATGACGATCATCGCGGAGTCCGCCCGGGAGTTCTCGCCCAGCCGTTACGGCCTGTTCTGGGGCTACTACAAGACCGTGGAGCAGCGTGAACGCAACAAACCGCTGGGCTCATCGCGCCTGATCCGTGACCACATCAACGAGGTGCTCGACCTGCATCGCCGGGCGGGCCTGCTCCTGCAACAGCGGGCAGAGACGGCTTCTGGGGCCGACAGCCTGCTGACCCCTGGCGAGCTGCGGGACATCGCCTGGCAGGTCCTCCACGATGCCGGGTACAAACCGTCTGACGCCGACGCGCCCCTGCTCGACAGAATCGTCAACGCCGCAACGCACCGTCTGGTCCTACTGACGCCGCAGCACAACGGCGCCCTCGGCTTCGATGTGCGGTCCCTTCAGGAGCTCATGGCCGCCCTCGCGGTGACCACGGGGACGATCGAGGACGCCGTACCCCGACTCAGGCGCATCGCAGCGTCGCCGCACTGGCGCAACACCTTCCTGTTCGCCGCCGGCAGGTACTTCTCCGAGCCCCAGCCCCACCAGAAGCAGGCCATCACCGACCTCGTCCTCGACATCGACCTGCATGCACCCGAGCGGCTCGGCCTCGTCTTCCCCGTCGGCCCGCAACTGGCCACGGAGATTATCGACGACGGGATGGCGTCGGAGCCCAAGTACCTTCACAGGCTCCTCGGGCATGCCCTGACCGCCCTGCGGCACCCAGAAGCCTTCAATGACGCTGCGTACGCACGGACGCTGATGACTGCGGCCCAGAGTGGCGACACGCAACGTGGCTTAGTCACCGATGGCCTCCGCGAGTCGCTGGGCGGCACCTCTGTGCCCCGCAACGCCGCCAAGCGCGTGCAGCGGCAGATTGAGGTGCTCGACGCCCACGTCGCCGCGAGGTCGGGCGCCCTCGCCCTCGCGGCCATAAAGCGCGATCCCCGCAGAGCGCTCCCATCCGAGCCCTCGTCCGACTGGGAGGCGTTGCACGAGACGCTGACCAGCCTCGCGGAACCTGGCACCCGGACAGTCCTCGACCTGGTCGCGGCGCTCCTGCGGCAGCTGACCGAGGACCCCAGTTCTTCGCCCCCCCGCTGGGACGAAGAACTGCAGATCTACCTGTCGGACCCTGATGTGGCTGCCGTGGTTGAGGACGCGCTCCTACACGTGGCCGACGCCGAACCGCTCCTCATCGCCCGCATCCGCCACGACGTCATGGACACCCTCTGGCGCCAACCGGTGGACCCCTTCCGGTAGCGCGATCTCAGACGGTGCCCCGACTGGTCGCTGTGCACGTGCGAGGCGGGGTGCGCTGCTGCGCGCGCCGGCTCGTCGGCTGTCACCTGGTCTGTGGACGCGATGAGGCCCTGGCGCGCGCACCAGGGCCTCATGCCTCGGCTGCAGAGAGGACCTGCTCCTGGTTCCGGTGCGGCGCCTTGCCGTAAGAGGGCCTCAGCCTCCGCACCATCCCCAGGGGACCCCACCGAGAGGGCGGGCCCAGGCCGGTCTCGCGAGAGCCGGTGCTTGTAGTCCGGCTCATGCCCGAGGAGACCGACACTACAGCATGGGAACCTCTCGTGGTGGCCTGCGGCGACCTCAGCGCAACCTGCTATCCTGCGCTAGCGCAACTCTTGTATGTACTCCAATGTAGTTCCTAGACTAGCGCCCCTCTCAAAAATCGCCAAGGAGCCGGGAGAGTATGAGCGCCGTCGTGACACGTAACGTGGCCTTCGCGGAGGTCCGTAGCTCGATGAGCGGGCGCAGCGGCCTCGGGGCGCCGGTGCGGGACGCGTTCTTCAAGTGCGAGGTCGACGGGCGTGTCCGCTACCCCCTCGCCGAGCTCATGAGTTCGCGCAACACGTCCGGTGGTGGTCGTGGGGGGCGAACGCGGGTGGCCCTGTACCTCGCCTTGCTGTGGGTGGCAAGCGGCGCCCCACACGAGACGGAGCGGCCGGCGAACTTCTGGGCAACCCTGCTCGGGTTGAACGACCCCGAGGGCGCTGGCAGCCGCGTTGTGCGAAGCACCTGGCGCGAGCTGCACACCCGCGGCTTCGTCAACGTCGTGCCGGGCCCGTACGCCGGCGCCGTGCCTGTGGTGCAGCTGCTGCGCGAGGACGGCAGCCGGCGGGCCTACTCGATCCCGACCGGCGACCCCCGCGAGGGCGACACCTACCGCCGGGTCCCCGAGAACGCGTTCCAGATGCTCCTCCCCGCGCCCGACCTCAACGGTGCCGGCCTCGCGATGTACCTCGTCGCCCTGCGCACGGCTGAGCGAGCGCAGACCACGACCGGACTCGTGTTCCCCGCGCCTCATGTGACCGCCGCGTACGGCATCGGGGCGTCCACCCGACAGAAGGGGCTGCGCAACCTCGAGGAGCTCTCGGTCCTGGACGTGCACCGAGGGAGCCGCGTTGATGACTCCGGAGGCGTCACTCAACGCCGGCGCCAGCGCAACACCTACGACCTGCACGATCTCTACGCACGGCCCGCGGCGCCGACACCCGCTCCATCCGCCGACGCTGCCGACCGGGACAGCACCGTTTCCCCCTCAGTGCCCGGCACGCGTGATGGCCGTCCTGTCGAGCAGGAGCGAAGCGCGGACCCCCTCTTCCCGTTCTGAGCGCCCGCGCCTGCCGCCGGCGCTATAGCGCGGACTCGCTCGCGTTCTGTCGCTGTTGTCCGCGGCCGTGTGATCGCCAGACGGGGGGGTGACCGCTGCCCGGTGCCCTGCCTCCGCGCCCGACCAGAAGCGGTCGTTCCCGGGTGGGGGACGCGCGGATTTCATCTGAGAGCCGCCCAGGTCGAGTGCTTCCCATGTCCAACCTCGGGCTTCTCCAAGCAAGAGGTGAGGACGCCCCGTCGCGCCGAGCGCGGGCTCACAGGAGAAGGACGCGCACATGACCGTCTCGAGCTGGACCGCCCCAACCTGCTCCGACCACGGCGACGTCGCGGTGAGCGACATCGACGTCTGGTGCTGCCCGCGATGCAACCGCGTCCTGCGCCCCGTACGCCGGTGACGCGCCAGGCACGTGTCGCCACCCTTCGACACGCGCGGCGGAGGCGCGAGTGTCGACACCCCGAGGCCGTGGCTTCACCCGGGGTGGCGCCCCCTCCACGACAGCAGAGCGGATGACGTCGTGCCTGCACAGCCGCGGCTGCCCCATGGGCGCACCCCAGGGGTGCCGGGTGACGGCAGTCGCAGAGCGGCGCATGGGTGACGGCGCCTGTAGCGCGCGCGGCGCGGCAGGGATCGGCCCGTCGCCGCGACTACCGTGCGTGCGCATGGGACGGAACGCGCAGCGGCGCAGGGAAGCCAAGGAAGCCCGGCGCACGCTGTCGACAGCTGGCACACCGGCTGCCTCAGTCCGGTGGCTCGACGACGCTGACGCATCGGCTGCGCTCGCGATGCCTGGCGGGTTCTCGCGGCTCGCGCGGCGCGCGTGTGACGAGTGCGGTGGGGCCGACCTCGTGTGGACCGACCTCGCCGGCCTGCGCGCGGCCGTGAGCGAGGACCAGCGCGCCCGCGTGGACGAGATCGCCGGCTTCGTGGGCGCAGGCGCGGAAGCCTGGCGCTGCCAGACGTGCGGGAACTTCGGGGTCCTCGGAGGGTTCGAGGCATCCGACGGCTGGTGACCCACAGCGGTCCGCCTGTCGGACCTGCGCAACACACTCGACGACGTGCGCAGCTCTCGTCCCCGACGTCCCGCGTGGTCCATCGCGATCGGCGGTACCCGTGACGAACGGCTCGCAGTCGCGCGCGATCCGACATCGACGGCCGACGACCTCGCGGCGGTCGCACCGGGCTACCAGGACTGTGATCCCGACCTGAAACTGATCGCCGCGGTCCTCGATCACCCGGCGGTCCCCGAGGGCGTGGTGAGCCGCTACGCGACCTGTCACGACGAGGCGACCCGGCTACGGGTCGCCGGGCACCCGCGGTGCCCGGCGACGTCCCTCGACGCGCTGGCCGTCGATCCGTCGCCCGTCGTACGGCGGGCCGTCCGGAAGCGCCGGCCGTAGGCGAGGAGTGTCCATCGCACGGCTGGCCGCTGGGTCGATTCAGACAGGACCTCAGGCCTCGAGCTCGTCGCGGTGCCTCTGGACGAAGTCGGCCATGCCGGGGACTGTGTAGGCGACCTTCCCGTGCTCCGGGGCGAAGATCAGGCCCTTGGCCATGAGGTTCGATCGGTATGGGCCCAGGCTGCTGGCGCGCAGGCTCATCCGGCGCGCCACCTCTGAGGACAGCGATGGCGCGTCGTCGTCGAGCGCCATCGCGACGAGGAAGCGCCGCTCAGCGGGTGTCGCGCGCTCCCATCGACTCTGGAAGAACGCCGCATCGAGGTGCTCGAGCCCGTACTGCACCGCAGCGCGGGCATCAGCGGTGGTGAATACCTTCCCCGAGGACAGGTTCCAGATCGCCTGTCCATACTCCTGCAGGAAGTACGGGTACCCGCCCGCCGCGTCCAGGAGGATCTGCAGTCCCTCGGGCGAGTACGCGGCGCCGAGCCGGTTGGCGGGCTCCTCCAGCGCGCGCGCCGCCTCTGTTGCTGACAGGCGCCCGATGGGGCGGTAGTTGAACAGTCGCTCGGCGTAGGAGCGGGCCTCGGTGAGTACCCGCGGCAGGTTCGGCAGGCCCGCGCCGATCACGTAGAACGGCCAGTCCCGCTGGCCAGCGGCGTGCTGCGCCGCGATCAGGGCGCTCAGCGTGGCGCTGTCGAGGTCCTGCATCTCGTCGATGAAGATGGCGAACCCCCGGCCGTCCTCCTTCACCGCCGCGCTCACGTCCTCGACGAGCTCGAGCAGGTCCAGCTCGGCGTCGCCCGAGTCGGCGCGGCCCTGGGCGCGCTCGACGCCGAGCGAGACCCCAGTCGCGCCGACCTGCGCGTTGAAGGAGGTGATCGTGGCGAGCGCGGCCCGCATCCGTTCGGACGTCGAGCGGCGCGCGTGCTTGCGTGCCGCTGCGACCAAGTCGCGCGCCAGCGTGCGACGGACCGCTAGCGCGCCGGCCTCGTCCCGGCGTGCTTCGAGCCGGACGGTCATCCACGAGTGCCGCTCCGCGTGCGCCGCGAGCTCGTTGAGGAGCACCGTCTTGCCGACGCCCCGCAGGCCGGTCAGGACGATCCCCCGGTCCGAGAGTCGGTTGCGCGTGCGAGCGACCAGGGTGTCGAACGCCTCGAGCTCTACCGTGCGACCGACCAGCTCGGGCGGTCGCCTGCCCGAGCCGGGGCTGTAGGGGTTCAGGGCAGGGTCCATGTTGGGCACTCTAGCGATGTATTGCGGTTTTCATAAGACACCACAATAGGTTTGTAGACACGCCCACCGGCCCAACTAGCCCGTCACTCCCCCATCGGCCGGCCCTGGGGCAGTTCCCGGGCCCCCACGGCCGGGAACGGCTGTCCGCCGTTGTACTTGGCTTCCAGGCGCTCGACCTCGGCCATGACGGCCTGGTGGATGAACTGCGAGAGGGTGCGCGCCCCCTCGGTCGTCATGGTGTGCAGAATCGCCCCGCGCACCCGCGCGGTGTCCTCGGGGTCCTGGTAGAACGACACCTTCGGCGGGTACTTCGGCTTGGCCTTGGCCGTCGAGCTGGGGGCCACCGGCTGTGCCGGTGCGGGGTCGACGGCGCTCGGGGCGGGTGCAGCCGCCGGCTGTGCCGGCGGAGCGACGGGGCTCGATCCGGCCAGGGACGACTTGCGCGGGGCGGGACGGTTGCTCATCGCTGCTGCTCTCCTTCGATGCTGGCCAGGTGGTCGGCGTAGATCGCGCCGATGGCGCTGGCCTCGGTGCTCCCCCACTCGTCGAGGCCGCGGGCGGCCTCCGTGGCGTCGGAGATGACGACGCGCTTGGGGATGGTCGGGGTCAGGACGGGCAGGCCGCGGCTCTGCGCGGCCGCGTTCAGCTCGTCGAGCCAGGTCTGCCCCGACACGGTGCCGGCCTCGTGCTGGTTCACGATCACGCCGGCGACGTGCAGGTCACGGTTGTAGTACTCGCGCACGTTGTCGATCGTGTCGAGCAGCTGGGCCAGGCCCGAAAGGCTCCACTGCTTGGAGTGCGTCACGACGACGACGCCGTGCGCTGCGGTCAGCGCGTTGATGGTCAGCTGGTCCAGGCTGGGCGCGCTGTCGATCAGGATCAGGTCGTAGTCGTCCGCGACGTCGGCCAGCGCCTGGCGCAGCCGAACCTCTCGACCTGCGCCCGCGATCACCAGCTCGTCGCGGACGTAGCCGAGCGTCACACCTGTGGTCGGCACGACGTCCATGCCCGGCCACACTCCGGGCACGATCACGTCACGGATGGTCTCGGGCGCGCGCGCCGACAGGACGTCGGCCAGGCCCGCCTGGTCCTCGTCGACGGGCTCGGCGGTCGCAACCGCGGTCAGGTTGCCCTGCGGGTCGTTGTCGACGACGAGCACGCGCCGGCCAGCCACGACGGCGGCGCGGGCCAGGTGGAACGTGGTGGTCGACTTGCCGACGCCGCCCTTCTGGTTGCAGAGAGCGTAGATGCGAGCGGTCACGGTGATTACCTCCAATACTGCTAACAGTACTGATGCCGGCAACGGTGGCGCTACCCCTATCAGTACCACTCGGGGTTGTAGGGCTCCTCGTCCTCGTGCTCGCGGGGCTCCCCGACGACGGCGACCACGGGGAGCCGGCCCATGACGGCCGGGGCGTGGCGCAGGAACAGGCGATCGACCTCGCCGGCGCTTCGGGCGTTGATGCCCTGAACTGCGTCGGCGTAGTAGTCCGGTCGGGTGTGCACGTCGTCGGCCAGCCGGTGGGCGTGCTCGACGATCGACAGCACCCGCGCCGACCCGTCGGGCGGCGCGTCGGGGTGGTTCCGGTCGTGGTCGTCGATCACCGCGGCGATCGACGCGCCCAGGGTGGTGATGCCTGCGAAGTGGTCGACGCCGAGCAGGCGCAGCCATCGGGCGGCAGCCTTGCGGGACCAAAGCATCTGGTAGAGCACCTGGTCAGGGCTCAGCTCGACCGCTCCGTCGTCTCTGGTGGCCACGTGATCGATCCCCCTGGTAGCGGTAATAGTACTGTTGCCGCCTGCCGATCAGGCGGTGACGTGCTCGGCAACGCGCTTGATCTGGTCGGGCCGGAACCCGGACCAGTGGTCCTGCCCGGTGCCGTCCTCGACGACGACGACGGGGGCCTCGGTGTAGCCCAGCTCCTCGGTTACGTAGTCACGCGCCTGGGGCTGCTCGCGCAGGTCGACCTCGACGAACGGCACGCCCTGCTTGTCCAGGGCCTTCTTCGTCAGGGTGCACCGCTGGCAGCCGGGTCCGGTGCTGTAGACGGTCACGCTCATCATGGCCGGCATCCTTTCGCGTTCAGGTGGTGGGCTCGTTCCTGATAGCGGAGCAGGGCCGCCGTGGAGCGGCCGGAGTGCAACCCGCAGGGCGGAGCCGGAGTGAAGTTCGGTGCGAGATAAGGGAGCGCAGCGACCGCGTGCCGAAGTTCTCGCCGGAGCCGGCGGCGCAGCCGCTTGCGCGCAGGGCGCGGCGGCCATGATGGAGCGGCAGGAACGATCCCCCACCAGCTCGAGAAC
>JAFACJ010000270.1 GCA_023425615.1 Actinomycetes bacterium | reverse complement strand
TTTGTGCGCATCTGGGGGAGGGGCCTTCTGGGGAAGAATCGACCCGGGCGGGAAGAAGAAGCTTCGGAAGTGGTTTCTGTGCACCTGGTTTGTATGCACGGTTTCTGTGTAGGGGTAGGGCTCTGCTCCTGTGGATCAAAGGGTCCTGCTTCTCGCGAGGGGGCCTTTCCGTGTCGCCTGCGGGGGCGGTGAGGCGGGCATTAGGGGAGTGCGGTGCCAGGAGGGGGTGGCGGTGGTGTGAAGGCTCCGGGCTTTGGATCTGGTGCCTTTGCGTGCTTTCGGGATTTTGTGGGGGTGGGAAGGTTCTGGGGGGAGCTTGGGAGCGGTCGGGGTTTCTGTTTGCGGAGGTCGGATCGTTCGGCGTCTGAGGCCCGCTGTGTTCCGTCTACCATGTAGAGGTGAAGGAAGAGGAAGGCCGCGGCGACAACCGCGAGGGACGTCAGGGGCAGCAGGGAGCGAACGGTGGCCGTGGGAACGGTCGTCCGGCGCGCAAGCCTGGTGCTCGTAAGCCGTTCAAGCCGGGTGCCGTCAAGAAGGGCCGGCCTCAGTCGGCGGGTTCGGGGCAGCGTACCGGTGGCTGGCAGGGGCGTCCGGGTGAACGCCCGAAGGACCGTTTCGGCAGACCCCAGTCGGGTGAAGGGCGCGGACGTTCTTTCGGCCACCGTGAAGAGGGCCAGGCCGGTGAAGGCGGCTCGCAGCGTCCTTTTGTGAAGCGGGAAGACCGGCGTCAGGGTGAGCGGCGTGAGTTCCGCCGCGACGACCGCCAGCAGTCCGGCGAGCGCCGTGACTTCCGTCGCGATGACAGCCGGGGCACCGGCCGCCGCGAAGGATGGTCCCAGTCGGGCGGACGCCGTGAGTTCCGTCGCGATGACCAGGGTTTCGGTCGTCGTGACGACCGTCAGCAGTCGGGTGAGCGCCGTGAGTTCCGGCGTGATGACCGTGGTTTCGGTCATCGCGATGAGCGGCAGCAGTCCGGCGAGCGCAGGGACTTCCGACGCGAGGACCGTGGTTTCCGTCGCGATGACCGCGACCAGTCGGGCGAACGTCGTGATGACCGTGGTTTCCGACGTGGCGATCGTGACCAGTCCGGTGAGCGGCGTGAGTTCCGTCGTGAGGAACGCGGTGGCGGGCGCGAGGAGCGGCGTGAGTTCCGCCGTGACGACAAGGGCTTTGGTCGCCGTGAGGACCGTCAGAGGTCCGGCGAGCGCAGGGACTTCCGTCGTGACGATCGTGACCAGTCCGGTGAACGGCGTGAATTCCGTCGTGACGATCGTGGTCAGTCGGGTGAGCGGCGTGAGTTCCGTCGTGAGGAACGCGGTGGCGGGCGCGAGGAGCGGCGTGACTTCCGGCGTGATGATCGTGGTCAGTCGGGCGAACGGGGTGAATTCCGGCGGGGTGAGCGTCAGCAGTCCGGCGAGCGCAGGGGCTTCCGTCGTGATGATCGTGACCAGTCCGGTGAACGGCGTGAATTCCGTCGTGACGATCGTGGTCAGTCGGGTGAGCGGCGTGAGGAGCGGCCGCAGGGCGGTTTCCGTCGTGATGATCGCGGTCGGTCCGGTGAGCGGCGTGAGTTCCGTCGTGATGATCGTGGTCAGTCGGGTGAGCGGCGTGAATTCCGGCGCGACGATCGCGGACCGTCCGGTGAGCGGCGTGAGTTCCGTCGTGATGAGCGTCAGCAGTCCGGTGAGCGCAGGGACTTCCGGCGTGATGACCGGGGTTCTGGTCGGCGGGATGAGCGGCAGCAGGGTGGCGAGCGCAGGGACTTCCGGCGGGGGGATCGTCAGCAGGGCGGTGAGCGGCGCGGGTTCGGGCGCGAGGAGCGGTCGGCGGAGGAGAGGTTCTCCGAGCGGCGTGAGGAGCGCAGGCAGCGCGGCGGGTACGGGGCCCGGGAGGACCGGGATCCGCAGCGGACGAGCTATGACGACCCGGTGATCCCCGAGGAGATCACCGGGGAGGAACTGGACGCCGAGGCGCGGGAGGAGCTGCGGTCGCTGCCGAAGGACCTGGCCGCGCTGGTGGCACGGCACCTGGTGGCCGCGGGGCAACTCGTGGACGAGGACGCGGACGTCGCCTACCGGCACGCCAAGACCGCCCGGCGGCTGGCGAGCCGGGTCGGTGTCGTCCGGGAGGCGTGCGGGCTCGCCGCCTACCACGCTGGCGCCTGGTCGGAGGCGTTGTCAGAGCTGCGCGCCGCGCGCCGGCTGCCCGGACGGGAGGACCTGTACCTGCCGATCCTGGCCGACTGCGAGCGTGGTCTGGGCCGTCCCGAACGGGCACTGGAGATCGCCCGTTCCCCGGAGGCGGGCTCGCTGCCCAAGGAGGAACGGGTCGAACTGCACATCGTCGAGTCCGGTGCGCGCCGTGACCTCGGCCAGCTCGACGCCGCCGTCGTGGCGCTGCAGATCCCCGAACTGAAGGACCGGCGTCTGCGGCCCTGGTCGGCGCGCCTCTTCTACGCCTACGCCGACGCCCTCGTCGCCGCAGGCCGCGAAGAGGAGGCCAAGGAGTGGTTCCTGCGCTCGGCGGCCGCCGACCGCGAGGAGGAGACCGACGCCGCCGAACGCTACGCCGAACTGGACGGCCTGGAGATCATCGACACGGTCGAGGCCGACGAGGAGCCCGAGGTCCTCGCGGAATCCCCGCGAGACCTGCTGACCCCGTCCTTCCAGGCCCCTCCCCCCGCCGAGGAGTCCCCTTCGGAGGCCGACGAGGCATCGGTCCCGCTCGCCGACGCTGCTTTCACAGCCGAGGAGCCTCAGGACTTGCTGACCCCGTCCTTCCAGGCGCCCTCCGACGCCGAAGAGGCACCCTCCGAAGCCGGGGAGCGACGCTCCGGGGATGCCTCTTCCGGAGCAGGCGAGCCGGACGACGCTTAGTACTGCAACGACAGGTCCACGAGATCGTTTACGAAGCCGCTGGCCACAGGGCCGAGTGTGGTGCCGGGACTCGCATGCCGACTGGTAGCGCCGCCGGCCGGAGCCTCGGCCGCGGCAACCTGTCGTTGCAGTACTGATACTGCAACGACAGGTCACCAGGGTCGCTTGTGAAGCCGCTGGCCACACGGTTGTCTTTGACGCAGTCGGGTGGCCAGTGGCTTGGCGTTGCTGCTGGTCGGTGTCCTGTCGTCGTCGCCGTATGAGGGGGGTAGACGGGCCGGAAAGCTTGGCGCTGCAAGGCAGGGCGCCTGGTTCTCCGCGCAGGTGCGGTGTCAGGTTCGTCGGTGCGGCAGCGAGGGTGTCCGAGGTCTTTTATTGCAATTGATCTTGGGCGCCCTCGCTGCGTATCCGCAGGCGGTCACGGACCTCGGCCCTTGGAATCGATCATCTGGTGGCGGAGAGTTCGCTGGGAAGAGGGCTCTTCTTTGGCGGGGTCAGGGGGTTCGTGGGGTCGCGGTGTTGGTGAGGGAGGCCGCCAGGTCGGCGGGGAGGTGGTAGCTCTCCTCGGGGGTGGGGAAGGCGCCGGTGCGGACGTCGGCGGCGTAGCGTTTGAGGCCGTCGGCGGCGTGGTGCTTCAGGTGGGCGTAGGTGCGGACGAACTTCGGGCGGATGCGGTCTTGGAGGCCGAGAAGGTCGTGCCAGACCAGCACCTGGCCGTCGCAGTGGTTTCCGGCTCCGATGCCGATGGTGGGTACGGGTACCGATTCGGTGATCAGACGGGCCACCTCGTGCGGGACGGCCTCCAGGACGATCGCGAAGACACCGGCGTCCACGATGGCCTGGGCGTCGTCGAGGAGAGCCTGGACGGCGGCGGCCTGGCGGGCCTGGACCCGGAATCCGCCGAGTGCGTTGACGGACTGCGGGGTGAGGCCGAGGTGGCCGCAGACGGGGATCTCGGCCTCGACGAGAGCGGAGATCATCGTGGCGCGTTTGGCGCCGCCTTCGAGTTTCACGGCCGAGGCTCCGGCACGCACCAGCTTCGCGGCGTTCCGTACCGTCTCGCCGGGGGAGATGTGGTAGCTCAGCCAGGGGAGGTCGCCCAGGACCATCGCCTTCGGCCGCGCGCGGGCGACGGCCGCGGTGTGGTGGGCCATGTCGTCGATCGTGACGTGCAGTGTGTCCTCGTACCCGAGGACGACCATCGCGAGGGTGTCACCGACGAGGATCACGTCGACGCCCGCCTCGTCCGCGATGAGGGCGCTCGGAGCGTCATACGCCGTCACCATGACGATCGGGTCGTCGCCCTTGGCGGTCTTGCGTGCCCGTAGCGCGGGCACGCTCACCTGAGTATTCATGTGTCTCTCCTCAACCCGTCCAGCGTCACCATGACTGCCGGCGGACAACCGGACGCTATACCGCCTTTCCGCATCCGTCCACGGACACCCGAGGCTCCGGTCCCACGACCCCGGCCTTGCGTGCCGCGCTTCGTACGGGCGCGACTCCGCGTGGCGCGGCTTGGCCCCGCGTGGTGCGGCTTTGCGCGGTGTGGTTCTGCGTCTGGGGTGTGGTGTGTGGG
>JAFACJ010000263.1 GCA_023425615.1 Actinomycetes bacterium | reverse complement strand
GCGGAGACCGTCGCGGCCCGGCTCGGCAGCCTGCAGCGCGGGGTGCGCGAGGGCCGCTCTTCCAGCGAAAAGAGGGAGCCATGACGCAGGATCTGAACTGGCTGGTCACCAACTTCACGGCGCGGGTCGCGCCGGTCGCCCACGCGGTGGTGGTCTCCTCCGACGGGCTGCCGGTGGCGCTGTCGGAGGGGTTCCCCGCCGAACGCGCCGACCAGCTCGCCGCGATCGCCTCCGGCCTGACCCATCTCACCCAGGGCGCCGCCCGGATCTTCGACGGGGGACGGGTCTCCTTGACCATGGTCGAGATGGAGCGCGGCATCCTGCTGGTGATGGCGATCTCCGACGGCTCGGCGCTGGCCGCGCTCGCCTCCGCCGAGGCCGATCTGGGGCTGGTTGGCCATGAGATGGCGCTGCTCGCCGAACGGGTGGGCCGGGTCCTCACCCCGGCCGCGCGGACCTGGTGACCGCCTTGTACGACGACGAGGGGGAGGGCGCCAGCGCGCTCGTCCGTCCGTACGCCCTCACGGGCGGGCGTACGCGACCGCGGTACGACCTGGCGCTGGAGTCGCTGGTGTACACCGAGCCGGGCCGCGAGGGCGCCGCCCTCGGACCCGAGTGCCGGGCGATCCTCGACCTGTGCCGGGTGTGGCGTTCGGTGGCGGAGGTGTCGGCGCTCACCCGGATGCCCCTCGGCGTGGCGCGGGTGCTGATCGCCGATCTTCTTCATGACGGGCTGGTGCAGGTGCAGCGGCCGCAGGGGGACGCCGACGGGCGTCCCGACCTGGCGCTGATGGAAAGGTTGCTCCTTGGGCTTCGCAGTCTCTGATCCCCTCTCCCCGGGGCGCGGCGGTCCGACCTCGGCGAAGATCGTCGTGGGCGGCGGCTTCGGGGTGGGCAAGACGACGTTCGTCGGCTCGGTCTCGGAGATCGAGCCGCTCACCACCGAGGCGGTCCTCACCGAGGCGAGCCGCAGCGTCGATGACCTGTCGCGGCTGCCGGACAAGCGGACGACGACCGTCGCGATGGACTTCGGCAGGGTCACCCTGGAGGGCGACCTGATGCTCTACCTGTTCGGCACGCCGGGGCAGGCGCGGTTCTGGTTCATGTGGGACGACCTGGTGCACGGGGCGGTCGGCGCGGTGGTGCTGGTCGACACCCGCAGGCTGGAGGACGCGTTCCCCGTCATCGACTACTTCGAGGACTCCGGCGTCCCGTTCGTCGTCGCGGTGAACGGCTGGAACGGCGAGTTCCCCTACGGCGGCGAGGACGTCCGCGACGCGCTGACGGTGAAGGCGGAGGTGCCGATCCTCAACGTCGACGCCCGCGACCGCGCCTCGGCCAAGGCGACGCTCATCGCCCTGGCCGAGCACGCGATCCGGATGCGCGCCGCCGAGGCCGGTCAGCGGTAGGCGGACGCCTGGAGCCCGTACAGCTCGGCGTACAGGCCGCCGGAGGCCATCAGCGACGCGTGGTCGCCGTGCTCGACGACCTTGCCGTGCTCCAGGACGTAGACGCGGTCGGCGTGCCGGACGCTGGCCAGCCGGTGGGTGATGAGCAGGACCGTCCTGCCGTCGGCGTGCGCCCTGATCCGCTCGAACAGGGCGTGCTCGGCGCGGGCGTCCAGCGCCGCCGACGGCTCGTCGCAGATGAGCAGCGGCTCGTCGCGGTAGAAGCCGCGGGCGGCGGCCAGCCGCTGCCACTGGCCGCCCGACAGTTCGGCGCCCCCGTCGAACCGGCGGTCCAGCAGGGTGTCGTAGCCGTGGGCGAGCTCGGCGATGACCTCGTCGGCGCCGGAGGAGGCGATCGCGGCGTCCACCGCCTCGGGATGGTCGGGGCGGCCCATGATGATGTTCTGGCGCGCGGTCATCGGCCAGTGCGTGTGGTCCTGGGCGATCACCGCGATCCGCTCGCGCAGCAGTCCGGGGTCGACCTGCCACAGCGACACGTCGTCCCACAGCACCCGCCCGTCGTCGGGGTCGTAGAGCCCGGCGAGGACCTTGGCCAGGGTGGTCTTGCCCGAGCCGTTCTCGCCGACCAGCGCGACGACCTCACCGCGCCGCAGCTCCACGCTCACCCCGTGCAGGGACGGGGAGTCGGCGCCCGGGTAGGTGAAGGTGACGTTGTCGGCGATGATGCGCTCGAAGTGGGAGGGCGGCTCCAGGAGGCCCTCGGCGCGTTTGGGGAGGCGCTGCTCGGCGGCGTCGCAGAAGTTCAGGTAGTCGGCGAAGTACAGGCCGTTCTCGTAGCAGCGGTTGACGGCGTAGACGAGGTTGCCCAGCGACGTCTTGCCGGTGCGGATGGCCAGGACGGCGGCTCCGGCCACGGCCAGAGGCACCGAGCCCTGCCACAGCAGATAGCCGAGCGCGACGTAGACCAGGACCGTCGCCAGGCCCTGGAAGGCGTCGCCCGCCGTGCGGATGAGGGTCTGGCGCCGGGCGAGGTCGAGTTCCACGTCGCGCTCCCGTGAGGCCAGTTCGTCGTACTGGCGCAGCAGCAGGTCGCGGACGGTGAAGGAGCGCACCTCGGCCGCCTGGTAGCGGTTGGTCATGAGGTCGGACAGGATCCAGCGCCTGCGGCGGCTGGCGGCGAGGGCGAGCTGGGTGAGGTAGCCCATGCGGGCGGCCCGCACCGACGCCCAGCACAGGGGCACCGCGGTGAGCAGCAGCAGCGGCAGCAGCGCGGGATGCAGCACGCCGAGCACGCTCGCGGCGGCGGCGAGGCCGACCAGGCCGGTGAGCACGTCGATGGTGTGGACGACCATCATCGGGGCGGAGATCATGCCGCGGCCCTCGGCGCGCTGGAGGTCGTCGAGGAAGTCGGAGTCGTCCAGCGCGGACAGTTCCACGGCGGTGACGAGTTCCAGGAGCCTGCTCTGCACGATCCGCTCGATCTGCGGGTCGAGGCGCGACTGCGCCCAGCCCGCGCCCGCCTGGAGCACACCTTGCAGGGTGTAGGCGGCGCCGACGAGGGCGAGGGAGGGCAGTGCCTCGCGCACCCGTTCGGGGGTGGGCCCGGAGGCGAACAGGGCGTTCAGCACCTCGGTGGTGGCCAGCAGCCCGAACGCGGTGAAGACACCCGACAGCAGGTTGAGGACGAGGGTGATGAGGGTGTCGCGGCGGCGGGCCCCCCCCGCCCCGCGCCGCGCCAGCGCCCCCACGGCGGGC
>JAFACJ010000243.1 GCA_023425615.1 Actinomycetes bacterium | reverse complement strand
GGCCTCGGCCCCGGCCAGGTCGAGCCGGCGCAGCAGCCGGCGCGCCGCCGTGCCGCCCTCCCGGCCGAGGACCAGGTTCTCCGCGACGGTGTAGCACTCGACCAGGCTGAAGTGCTGCTGCACCATGCCGATCCCGGCGGCGACGGCGTCGGCGGACGAGCGCATCCGCAGCTCGCGCCCCGCCACCTCGACCGTCCCCGAGTCTGGGCGCACCATCCCGAAGAGGATCTTCATCAGGGTGGACTTGCCCGCGCCGTTCTCCCCCAGCAGCCCGTGCACGGAGCCCGGCTCCACGGTCAGGTGCACGTCGTCGTTGGCGCGCACCGTCCCGTAGGTCTTGCTCACCCCGGTCAGCCTGATCGCGGCGGTCATCCGAGCTGCGCGGGGGTGAAGCCGGCGACGCCGGAGACGGTGTCGGGGACGCTCACCGAGCCGTCCTTGATGGCGTCCTTGGCCTTGGTGACCAGGTCCTGGACGTCCTTCGGCAGATCGCCGAAGGTGTCCTCGCAGACGCCGACCGCGTCCTCGGCCAGCCCGAGCCGCAGTTCGCCGCCCTTGAACGTGCCGTTCGCCGCGGCCTCGCTCTGGGAGGCGACGACTCCGGCGACGTCCTTGGTGGCGGAGGTCAGGTAGTTGTCGGGGGCGAGGCTGTCCTTGCAGGTGTCGGTGCCGACGGCCCAGAAGTCCTTCTCCTTGGCCGCCTCGTAGACGCCGAGCCCGCCGGATCCGGCGACCTCCATGACGATGTCGGCGCCCGCGTCGGCGAAGCCCTTGGCCAGCTCCTTGGCCTTGGCCGAGTCGGTGAAGTTGCCGAGGTAGGCGGTGTCCAGCCGGATCGACGGGTCGACCTGCTTGATGCCGGACTTGAAACCGGCGAGGAACCGCTCGACCGGCGGGGATTCCATACCGCCGACGAAACCGATCCGCTTGGCCTTGGTGGTCTTGGCGGCGATGATCCCGGCCAGGAACGCCGCCTCCTGCTCCTTGAAGTTGACACTGGCCACATTGGACAGCGGCTTCTTGTCGGCGCCGACGGCCGTGGCGTCGATGAGCACGAACTTGGCGTCGGGGTTGGCCGCAGCCACCTCGCCGATGGGGTCGGTGAGCAGGAAGCCGACGCCGATGGTGAGGGTCGAGCCGCCCGCGACTGCCTGCTGGAGGTTGGGGACGTACTGCGCCTGCTCGGACGACTGGATGACCTTGGCCTGGCCGCCGGTCTTCTTGGCGGCCTCGTCGATGCCGAGCTTGGCCAGGTCGTTGAAGCCCTGGTCGCCGAGGCCGGCCTGGTCGGTGACCATGGTGAAGACCGGCTTGCCGCCGGCGGACGCCTCGTCCGGACCGGAGTCCGAACCGCACGCCGACGTGCCGAGGCCGAGGGCGAGGAGGGCTGCCAGGGCGGGAAGCGCCCTGCGGGGGAGGGGGGACATGGCGTTCTCCTCTATCTGTCGGAGGGCTCGGGGTACACCGCGGACAGGAAGGGCCTGGCCCAGGTGCGGTCGGGGGCGACGGTGGTGCTCTCGGCCGCCAGTTCGGCGAGGATCCGCCGGTACTCGACGGTCATCCGGTCGCTGCGGGTGTGCATCTCGGTCTGGAGCTCCAGCGGGAACTCCGGGCGCACGCCCTCCAGCAGCTCGCGGTCCTCGGCCTGCACCTGGCGGTCGACGGCGATGATCCCGGCGCGCTTCTCCTCGTCGGGGTCGTCGTTGCGGGCGATGAACTGGCAGAACAGGGTGCGGGTGTCGTCGATGGGCGTGCACGTCTTGTACAGGACGTGCTTGAGCCCGTTCTCGTACTCCAGCAGCCCGCGGAACACGAACGGCTGGATGAGCTGGGCGTGGGTGGTGCGGATGGTGTAGTCGTCGGTGATACCGGTGTTGATCTTCTGCTGCTCGGTGACCCGCGAGCGGTAGCTGACGGACATGCGCAGCCCCTCGCCCTCGCGCTCCACGATCAGGTTGTGCAGCCGCGGGCTGTCTGCGTCTCCGATGCTGTTGCGGTGCACCCAGGCCAGGTGCGAGACGTCCAGCGCGTTGTCGGTGATCCGCGGCGCCGAGGCGTTCCACTCCTCCATCAGCTCGTGGACGAGCACGTAGCCGGGCTCGTCGGCCTCGCCGAGCGAGGGGATGGAGGCTCGCGGCATACCGGGGCACAGCCAGACCAGCCCGTACTTCTCCTCCACCAGGACCGACAGTGCGCGGGCCCGCGGCGGGATCGGCTTGTCGGGTTCGTTCTGGGGGATGCGGGTGCAGGCGCCCGAGGTGTCGAACGACCAGCCGTGGTAGGGGCAGACCAGGTCGCCGTCCGCGACCCAGCCCTGGGACAGCCGGGCGGCGCGGTGCGGGCACTCGTCGACCGCGGCGCCCACCGGGCCGTCGGGGGTTCCCCGCCAGACCACGTAGTCGTCGCCGAGTACGCGGACCCGCCGCGGGGCGGTGGTCACCTCGCCGCTGTAGGCGACCGGATACCAGTACTCGCGGAAGGCCGGGACCTCGCTGACGTACATCTCTTCCTCCTCCCAGACGCCGTCCCGGATGTCGGGCCGACGTCGGTTGTCCAACCATGGACTTAGGACGATGATCGTCACAAGATCGGAAACAAGTCTCTTACCAGCGTTTTCATGGTGTTTACAAAGCACCTCTCCCCCGCGACGGCGGCTCATGGGAGAGTGATGTCAATTGTCGAACAATGGAGGAAAGCTGGTGGCGAGCGAATCCCTCTCCCTGGGCGCGGTGCGTGACCGTCGGCCGCTGTCCGTCCAGGTGTACGACCGGCTGATGCAGGCGCTCCAGGAGAGCCGCCTCGCGCCGGGAGAGGCACTGCCCAGCGAGACCGAGCTGGCACGGCAGCTCGGTGTGAGCCGCACCGTGCTGCGCGAGGCGCTGCTCCTGCTGGAAGAGGACGGGGCCCTCGAACGCGGTCCGGGACGGCGGCGCGTCGTGGCGGCACGTCCCACCCGGGCGTCGAGCTTCTCCAGCCCCCTGGAGGAACTGGTGCGCACCGCCCGCCCCCTGGCGCCGCTCATGCGCCGGACCTCGGTCAACCCCGCCTCGAACTACTTCTCCCGGCCGCTGCTGGAACTGTCGGAGGACGCCGAGATCGCCGTCTGGGAGACGGTCTTCGGCATGGACGGGCAGCCGGTGTGCTCGGCCCTGGAGTTCATCCCCACCGACCGGATGCCCGAGCCCGCCCGCGCCCTCACCGAGGCCGAGGCACCCCTGGAGGCGGCGCCCGGCAGCCTCCTGAACCTGCTCGGACCGCAGTTCAGCGCCCGTACCTCCCCCGCGCTGTGGCGGATCACCGCCGCCGCGCAGACACACCGCACCGCCTGGATGAAGCTGCCCGAGCAGACACCGATGATCGCGCTCACCCTCGTGCTCGCCCGCGACGGGGCGCCCGTCTACCTGGCCAAGCACCTCATCCGGCTCGACCTCGCCGAACTCGCCGTCACACCGGGGCCGCTCCCCGGACCGGAGGCGGGGCCGCCCCTGCCGTCCATGGAGGCGCTGAGCTTCGAGGGCGCCGGCGCGGGCGGCCTGTGAAGCCCCGCTACGCCGTCGTCGGCACCCTCTCCCTCGACAACATCGTCGCCGCCGACGGCACCTTCTTCGTGGGGAAGGTCGGCGGGAACGTCCTGTGGTCGGCGGTCGGGGCACGGCTGTGGAC
>JAFACJ010000184.1 GCA_023425615.1 Actinomycetes bacterium | reverse complement strand
CGGCACTGCTGGAGGCGCTGGCAGATGCGCCGACCGGGTGGACGCCGCCGGTGTACGGCGTGTTCCCGCTGGACCTGGAGGACGGGATGTCCATCGCCGTCGGCGTCAGGACGGACGGCGCGGTGCCGGGCACCGTCCGCAGGGAACTGGCAGCGGGGCACGCCGCCACGACCCTGCACACCGGGCCCTACGAGCAGCTCCCCCTCGCCTACCACGCACTGCTGGCCTGGATCCACGAGCAGGGCCTCACCGCCCGGGGCCCGGCCCGCGAGGAGTACCTCGTCGTCCCCGGCGAAGCCGGACCGCACGACCTGCTGACCCGCCTGACCATCACCATCGACCGGCCCGCTGCCGAGGAGAGCCGATGAGCGCCACGAAGACCGACTTCAAGAAGATCCACCGCGCCCTGTACACCGCCACCGCAGAACCGCGCCTGGTCGACGTCCCCGATCTGCCCTTCCTCATGATCGACGGGGTGGGCGACCCCGACGGCGACGGCTACCGGCGGGCGGTCGAGGCCCTGTACTCCGTCGCCTACGGTGTCCGCTTCGCCCTCAAGGCGGCGGGGATCGTGGAGTACCCCGTCATGCCGCTCCAGGGAAGGTGGCGGACGGAGGAGGGCGAGGAGTTCGCCTACGACTCCGGCCGCGACACCTGGCACTGGACGATGATGATCCTCCAGCCTCCCCAGGCCACGCCCGCCCTCGTCGGCGACGCGCTCGCGGCGGCGGCGAAGAAGAAGCCGGACCTGCCCGTGCCGGACGTCCGCCTCACCCGCCTGCGGGAGGGCTCCTGCGCGCAGGCACTGCACACCGGGCCCTTCGCCACCGAGCACGTCACCCTCGATCGCCTCTACGCCTTCCTGGAGGAGGGCGGGTACGCCATCACCGGACTCCATCACGAGATCTACCTGTCGCACCCGCACCGTACGCCGCCGGAGAAGCTGCGGACGATCCTGCGCTATCCGGTCTCCCCCGCGGCGTGACCGCCGGGGCCCGCGGTCCGGAGATCTTGCGGGATATCATCAATCATATAAAATAAATAAAAATGTTCGGTCATGTGTGCGCCGCCCGCGGTGGACGACGACCTGCTGACGAACGCCCATCTCGGAGTACTGGAGGCAGCGCGATGACCAGTGCGCGGACGAGCAGCACCATGGAACCGCCGGAGGAGACGGTTCCGGCGATCGAGGTCCGGGGGGTCGGCGTCAGCTTCGGCGGCGTCCGCGCCCTGAACGATGTCACCTTCTCCATGGGGAGGGGCCGTACCTACGGGGTGATCGGCCCGAACGGCGCGGGCAAGACGACGCTCTTCGACGTCGTGACGGGCCTGCGCAGGCCGACGACGGGGTCGGTGTGCCTGCACGGGGCGGACGTGACGGGGACCGGCGCGCTGGGCCGCTCCCGCATGGGCGTGCGCCGCACGTTCCAGCGCCCGCAGGTGTTCGGGCGGCTGACCGTCCTGGACAACGTGCTGGCGGCGCTGGAGTGGCACGGCGGCGGGGGAGGGCTGGCCGGCGACCTCATCGCGCTGCCCGCCCGCAGGCGCCGGGAGCGGGAGCGCCGCGAACGCGCCCGCGCGGTGCTGGACCGCTGCGGCATGGCCGCGCTCGCCGGCTCCTACGCCGCCGACCTGCCGATCGGCCAGCGCCGCATGGTGGAGCTGGCCAGGGCGATCGTCGACGACCCGTCGGTGCTGCTGCTGGACGAGCCGACCTCCGGCCTCGACGCCGAGCAGACCGCGCGCTTCGCCGAGGTGATCGGCGCCCTGGACACCACGATCCTCCTGGTGGAGCACGACGTCGGGTTCGTCATGGAGACCTGCGAGCGCGTCCTCGTCCTGGATCTCGGCGAGGTCATCGCCGACGGCACGCCCGCCGAGATCCGCGAGGACCCCGCCGTCCGCACCGCCTACCTCGGCTGAGGCGGGTCAGGTCAGCGGGAGGTCGTGGTAGCGGCTGTGGACGGCCAGGTCCGCCTCGATGGCGGCGGCGGCGGCCTCCAGGGCGGGCAGGACCCGCTGGAGCGTGCGCTCGGGCGGCTCGTCGCCGGAGTGGCAGGCGGTGTTGACCGCGGCGACGACCCGCCCGGCGCGGTCGCGCACCGGCACGGACACCGAGCGCAGGCCCTCCTCCAGTTCCTGGTCGACCAGGGCGTGGCCGTCGCGGCGGGCGGCGGCCACGAGGGAGAGGAGCTCCTCCGGGCCGGTGCGGGTGTGCGGGGTCAGCGCCGGGAGCGGCCCCGCCTCGGCGAGCCGTGCCGCCGCCTGCTCGTCGGTGAGCCCGGCCAGCAGGACCCGCCCCATCGAGGTGGCGTGGGCGGGGAAGCGCGTGCCGATGCTGATCGTCACCCGCATGAGCCGGACGGTGGCGGCGCGGGCGACATAGCGGATCTCGGTGCCGTCCAGGACGGCGACGGACGCCGAGTCGTGCACCCGGGCGACGAGGTCGCGCAGATGGGGGCGGACGAGGTCCTCGAAGGACAGCCCGGCCGGCACGGTGTACCCGAGGTCCAGGACCCGGGGGAGCGGCAGGAACCGGCGCCCGGACTCCCCGACGTAGCCCAGCGCGCCCAGCGTCAGCAGCGCGCGCCGTGCGCTGGCGCGCGGCAGGCCGGTCAGCGCGGCGGCCTCCGAC
>JAFACJ010000114.1 GCA_023425615.1 Actinomycetes bacterium | reverse complement strand
GGGTGAGGGTGTTCACGGCGGTTACCTCCGGGCGGGTCGGATGTCGGTGCGGATGTAGTCGGGTGGGGTGCCGAGGGAGGCGACCGCTTCGGAGAGGCAGCGCCACAGCGCCCACGCCTCGTCCGGGGTCAGGGACATGCGTCGCCGTCCCGCGCCGACGGCGAGATAGACCGGGTACGGGTCGGGCCGCTCCGGGTCGACGCGGACGGAGACGGCGGTGACCGGTTCGGGGGTACGCAGCCGGTAGAAACGACGGCCGGTCGCGGTCATCGGCCCTCACCCCCGGTGTCCCGGTCGAGCAGGTTGCGCAGCGATTCGGGTAGCAGCGGGCCGGACGGCTTGCGCGGCAGCGGTGGCCGGGTCGGTTCGGGGGCGGTTTCCCGCCGGACCTGGGCGAGGATGTCTGCCGCGTGAGCGGGTGCCGGGTACTGGCGGGCCATGTCGCGGATATCGTCGTCGGAGACGTACGAGAAGCGGACCCGCATCGGGTCGGGGGTGCCGTCGAGGATCACGTACCCGACGCCCTTGGCCCACCGCGGCATCTGGTCGGCCAGCGCGCCCCGGTTGCGGGCACCGTCACCAAGGACCATGTCGACCTGTGACGCCTCGGTGAGGCCGAGCGCGATGCGGGTCGGGAACAGGTCCCGGAAAGGCAGCACGTCCTTACGCGGGTCCTGCAACGCGGCCACCACGAGGACGCCGACGCCGGCACCCTGGGACAGCAGCAGCCCCAGCGACGAGGCAATGCGCTTACGCAGCTCGACATCTTGCAGGTACGCGGTCAGGGCGGCCATCTCGTCGACGACGACCACGACCAGGGGGTCGGCCTCGGTCGGCGTGTGCACCCGCACCGTGCCCGCAAGTCGGCTCTGCCGCTCCCGCAACACGGTGACGGCCTCGTCGAGGAGATCGGCCATGGCCTCGAACGACTTGCAGGCGAACCGGGCGAACATCGGACGACCGAGCGCGAACTCCATCCCGCCCTTGGGGTCGATCACCCAGAGCCGGACGAGACCGGAGGCGATCCCACCGCCGAGCACCCGCACCAGCGACCACAACACCGAACCCTTACCGGAACGGGTCGCCCCGCCGACGAGGACATGCGTGGCAAGCAGGTGCAGCGACCAGGGGCGCAGGTCTTCCCGCCGGGCCAGGGGCAGCGCGGTGAAGTCCGGCACCGTAGGCACCGGGAATGGTGGGACCACCGTGCGCAGCGCGTCGGTACGCACCACGGCCAGGTAGACGAGCGTCGGCCGATCCCGGTACCGCACCCGGTCGACCAGCCGCAGCAGCCAGGCCGCATGACCGGTGCGGGTCGGCGGGTCGCCGGGACGTTCCGAGTAGACCCGGACGTGTCGCCGGCCGAAGGCATACGCCAGGTTGGCGCTGACCGCCTGGAACTGCTCCGGCGTCTGCCCCCGGACCATGCGGACGGTCAACACGTCAAGCGCCTCATCCGAGCGCACCCGCAGCAGTTGCGGCAGGACCGGCCGACGGTCGTACGTGTCGGCGAGCCCGCACAGCGTCATGGCCTCACGCCACACCCGCCGGTAGATGAACACCCGCCGCACCGACCCGAGCAGCGGACCTGCCAACCAGGTCCACCAGGACGACTCGTCACGCCACCGCCACACCGCCGAGGCCGCCGACCCCAGCACCAGCGGCACCACCAGACCGGACCAGCCGAACTCGACGAACAGCCACAGCGCCAGCACCGCCGCGCCGGTAGCGACCGGATGCCGCAAGCACCACCACAGGGCCCGGCCGGACCAGCGCAGCACCAGCCCGAGCAGCACCGCCCACAACGGCAGCGCGAACCGCTTCGGCCGGATCACCATCAGATCCCCGGCCGAGGTCATCACCACTTCACCGCGAGGCCGCCCGATCACCAGGCACCCCGCAGCGACCGAGCCAGACACACGCCACACCGGGGCCAGCCACGGCCAGCCCGACGCCTACCCTTGGACACGTCACGACCTCTCTCGACAGAGCAGGGGAAGAGACACCAGGGGGCGGGGCTGCCGTCCGCCAAGACCAGACAGCCCCGCCCCCACCAGATACGGCTACGCCGCCGCCTTCTTGCCGCCGACCACCGGAGCCCGCAGCCCGGTCGCCCGCAGCGAATACGCCATCCGACCGTTGTTCGCCACGTACGGCGTCACCGTCATCCCGTCGAACTCCACCGCCTCGAACGGCGCACCCGTCGGCGGCACCGGCTGGTAGTCAGCCGAGATCTTCACCGTCGTCTCCCGTGACCGTTTGCCCAGCTCAGGGTCAAGGTCCATCACCCGGACCTGCCACACCCGCTGACCGGTCACCTTGTCCTTGGCCGGGGACCGCCGGCCAGTCTTCTCGTCGTAGTCCTCGACCTCACCCAGCGACTCGGGCACCAACGCGCACCCCGCCGGGAACACGTCCTCGAACCGCACGGCGAACCTCGTACCGCCACGCAGAGCCATCGCTCACCCTCCAACTTGTTGACTTGTCTGCCAAGTTGCACCGAAGATATCGACAACTTGGCAGACAAGTCAACAAGTGCACCTAGGGCACTGCAACGACTCACTTCACTTTCACCAACTCCGCGAGCGCCTTGATCAGCTTCACGCGATCGGCGACAGGCTCGTCCTGGCGAAGTGCAATCGCGGCAGAAGTCGCGATTACGAGCACGACCGGCAGCGCCAAGGCGGCGGCCACCGCAAGGCCAACGACCCATTGACCCATCGCCGTACCCACGGCCACCGCAACGATGGGGCTTCCGACGCCCAGCACTCGAGCGGGAAGGGCTCGACCTGGGCGTTGAGAACCAGAACCTTCGGTTCCTTCTGGGTCAAATCCGAACATAGATCAGCTACCTCTCCAATTTGTTGGGTGCAAAAAAACCCGAGTTGCCCTAACTCGGGTTTGCCTGATGTCGGTTCGCGCCCGTGAGGCCGCCCACGATCCGCCAGCGGACCAGATCCGAAAAAAACCGAAGCCTTAACCAGGCTTCGGCGGTCACATCTAGGGGCGGGTTGTCGGATTCTCAACGGGGTGAGGGCAGGCCTCACCTACGCCCCAAGAGCATCGCATAGACGGACCCGAGCGGTCAATCACGCCCGATTCACGCCTTTTTACGTGATATTGAACCGGCGTATCCGGACACGCGCCCGCTAAAAGGGACTCTCATGCATCGAGGACCAGAGGACATCGGGTTACGCCGCAGCAGTGAACGGCAGTCCGTTCGGGAGCATCGAGGCCAGGGCTACGGCTCTGGCCTCGATGATTCTCATGCGGCCTTCGTACTCGACGGGTTCGCGGTGGGCGGCTTGGCTGGTGACTTGGCCGGGCCATTTGCGGTAGAGCAGGCCATGTTCGCGGGTGAAGTAGCCCTCGCTGACCGCGCTCGCCGCTAGGAGCAGGCCGGTGTCTTCGGAGGCGGGCAGGGCCATCCAGCCGCCGAGGGCCAGGAGCAGATCCCGGCGGATGCACAGCGTGGCGGGGTGGACCTGGGCGCGGTAGCCGTTGGCTTGCCAGAAGGCGAGGACGGCACCGCGGCTGATGGGGCCGCCGTCCGGGTCCTTGTCCCATCCGACGGTTGACCCGTCGGGCATCAGGTCCAGGACGCGCGAGGTCGTCCAGCCGATGTGCGGGTTGGCGGCGAAGGCGGCGATGTCGCGGGCGAGTGCGCCGGCCGTGAGTTGGTCGTCCGCGTCGAGCACCTTGACCAGATCGCCGGTGACGCGGGAGAGAGCGAGGGTGCGGGCAACACCTGGGCCGCCGGGACGACCGCCGCCGATGCTGATGCGAGGGTCGTCCGGCAGTACCCCGTTCAACGTGCCGGTCTGCCCGTCTTCCTGGACGAGCCATTGCCAGTCCCACCCGTCGGGCATGTCCTGCTTGACCAACGAGTCGTACGCGCCGGCCAGGTACTCGATGCTCGGGGCGTGGACCGGGGTGATGACCGAGACGAGGTGCGTCAAGTTTTCCACCGTTGCAGTTTGTGGGAGTAGACCAGTTCCGTTCGGTCCCCCGGCATCACCACGTCGGCCACCTCGACGACACGGCCGGTGGTGTCGATGGAGGTCTTCCGCACGGTCAGCACGGAGACGCCAGGGTCGATGTCGAGGAGTTCAGCCTCATCCGGCGACGGTGGACGCGCCCGGACCTCGTCCTCGATGCGGTCCAGCTCGACGCCGACCGTGTAGAGCTGGTGCTGTGAGCCGCCGGGCCAGGGCTCGTTGCTGGCGTCGAGCAGGTCCGGGTTCGCGGCCACCAGGTCATAGGGCAGGTACGAGTACGACATGGTCAGCGGCGCGTTCTCATGCCGCGACGAGGTCCAGTACACCCGCCGCAGCAACGGCGTACCCGGCTCAACCCGCAGCGCCGCCGCCATGTCCGCGTCAGCTTCCACGCGGGTGTACTCGGCGTGGAACTTGAGGTCATCGACGGTCAGGCCGGTGTCATGCTCGGTCGCGCCGGTCTTCAGCCGCTCGGCCTCGTCGAGGAGGACCCGGTCCTTCTCCCACTGGTACCGCTCCGCGTTACGACGACGTACCCGCTGGCGGGGTGCCCGTACGTAGGTGCCACGCCCTTGCTCCGCGCGGACCAGGCCCCATTCTCGGAGCTGGCGGATGGCGTTGCGGACGCTGGTCCGCGACAGGCCCGACGTCTCGGCCAACTCCGTCTCGGACGGCATCAGCGTGCCAGGGGCGAGTTCCCCGCTCGTGATTTTGACCCGCAACTCTTCGGCGAGTTGCAGGTAACGAGGGCGCCAGTCCCGGCCATGCACACCGGTCACCGTACCCCCTAGACGTTCCAACGACTGCCAGGTGGTCCCACCCGCCGGCCGCTCCGGCACCGGTGGCACCTCTACCACCGGCCGACGCGGACGATGCGCCGGCACCGGAGTACGGCGGGAGCTGCGGTCAGTGGCGGTCATCGTGTCCCTCCATCGGTTGTCCCTTGGTCATCACCCGCCACCGGGCGTAGGCCAGTTCGTAGATCAGCCGATCAAGCTGCACCCGCGACAGCAGTACCGATCGCGTCGCCCCGGAACGAGTCGCGTCGACCTTCACGACCGGTTCACGGCGGCGGAAGCGATCCAGGAGCAGTTGCAGACTTACCCAGCCGCCGCCCTCGCTGCCGATCGTGGCGAGCAGCCCCCGGTGCATCGGATCGTTCGGCCCGCAGCCCCGGCACCAGTCGGGACACGACAACTCATCGGCAGTGTCGCGCGTTCGGGCGTTGATCCGCTCGTCACTGGCGCCCATGCCCGTCCCTCCCTCGGCCGGAGGCTTGCGTCAGGAGCGAGCCGAGTTGGTCGACCAGATGCCCGACTTGCGGAAGGGTGAGTTCGGCCCAACCGGCACCGGCTCGGCAGGAGGCGTGCACCACGACCGTCGGCGGTTCGTCGTCGGAGCCGATCAGGTACGACACGACCAGCCCGGACGACCGGACCTCACCCACCCGCAGCAACACGCCCCGATGGCGTCGCGCCATGTGCGCCAGCACAGGCGGCACCAGGTGACCGCACCGATCCGGCGCACACCACGCAGGATGACTCGCCACCGCATGCCGCCTGCTCGTCTGACTCATCGCGGCCACCGCCCACCGTTACCCCGGAAGATCTGCCCTCGGGTCAGCAGCGGCGCATGTCGCAGCGCGGGCAGCTCACGGGTCCGCTCCATCGCCCAGCGCAGCGGAGCGGCGTTGCGAGCAGGAGCGGAATCGCCGGATCGGCTCTGGTCTGCGGGTTCGGCCTGGTCCGGCTGTCGGCGGGACCGCCAGAACGATAACCAGGGACGTCGACGATGAGAGCCAGGCATCGCACCTCCAGGTATAGGAGAGCCGGCGACCGACCAGGGGGAATCAGCCGGCCACCGGCCCGACACAGGGCACGGCGCACCGTCCGACACCGGACGGGTCGGGTATCACCGAGCCACCTTGTACGCGCGGCCACGCAACCGGCCCACCAGGACGCCGCGCCTCGCCACGACCGGGACGACGCAGCACCACCCCCTGATACACACCGTCAACCCAGCCGCACACTCGGAAACGTACCTACAAGTGGACGACTTGTCTACACATCAAAACGACCCTTCCGCTTGACACTTGGTAAGACGAGTGCCAGGTACGGTGAGCAGGTGCCCACCCCGCACTATGGACAGCCGCGCTACCGGGTCATCGCCGACGAGCTACGGAAGCGAATCGAGACCGGCGCAATCCCGCTCGGCACCCTCCTGCCCACCGAAAGCGCACTCACAGTCGAGTTCAAAGCAAGCCGCGGCACAGTTCGCCAAGCGATCGCGTTACTGCGAAATGAAGGCTTAGCAGCCACGGAGCCCGGTCGCGGCACCTATGTCGCCACATACACAAACCTGGACGGAACTGAAGGTCAGCACCGCAAAGTCGCCGCCGATGCTCATCTGGCGGAGCTATTCGGCGTCGAGATCGGGACACCACTGATTGAACGAGAGACCGCGATACCCGGCCGGGACCGAGCCCAGCGCGTAGTAAGGGTCTATCGCCTAGATGACACGAGGCCCTAAACCCCTTTTCCGGTATTGATGCCGGCAGCAGCGAGCATCAGATTCCAGGCGTCCCGCACAGCCCAGGCAAGCAGGCCCCGACCACGTCCACCCCTGGAGGGAAAGCCTCGCCGCCGACAGAGTTCGCCCTACCTCCGCGTCACATGTCGGCGGTTCTGCCAGTACCGCGCAGTTTCCTCCGAGCAAGAAACCACCCCGAACAGCCGTTCCCACAATTGGAACCTAACGGACAATTTGCGCTATTCTTGCAGCTTTCCTCAAGTGTCCTTGATCTGTCAACTCCCGCCAGCAATCCCGAGGGATGTCCCGTCATACCCCCTTGACCAGCACATTCCCCGCCAAGCCACAACCTCGGCATCCCCCGCCAAGCGTTCTAGCCACCCCGCTTGATCGCGGAAGCCTGTAGCCTCGCAGCCACCCGTTGACACTGCAACGGGAGTAGATCAGACCTGACATTCAGAGCGTAAAATCGCGGATCACAAAAACTTAAAAGCGAAAGGCGATCAGTGATGGTCGATAGAGTGGCAATCTGCATTGGGGTTGATGAGTACCAAAACTATCCCGATGGCGGACTAAATTATTGCGCGGCGGATGCAAACCTGGTCGCCGATTATCTCGAACTGCCGGAATACGCCTTTGCCGCCACCAGGCTAACGAACGATGAAGCAACACGGTACGCCATCCTTGAGTTTCTGCAATCAGTAATCCGCGATCCACCAAAATTCTTTGTATTCTATTTCGCCGGGCATGGGGTAGTGACCGACATGGGCGCTGCACTTGTCACTCATGACGGTAGGGAGTTCGAGCTGGGGATTCCCGTCGAGATGCTCAGTATGTATATTGACCGAATCTCCACACTAGTGCCGCATTGTCTTGTAATTCTCGATTGCTGCCATTCCGGTGCCACACCCCTCACATTCCAGGCCAAATCAATTGCTACAATAGACGTCGATCGCGGGATCACTAGTCGATCAGAGTCCAAGACTCTTCTGGCCGCCTGCCGGCCCGAGCAGACCGCTGACGAATTCGCTGAACTTGGTCACGGGGTATTCACTTTCGCGCTCATTGAAGGAATGGACGGTCGCGCAGCGGACGTCAAGGGACTCGTCACTGTTGGTGGATTGTCTGAGTTCGTGAGCAGAAGACTTGAGGAACTCGGCTGTGCGCAAATAATGGTGAGCAAAGGTGATCATGCTGGACGGGTGGTACTGGCCTCAGGATTGCCGCCCATGTCTAGGGTCAAACTTCCCGCCGAAGAGCGGAGAGCAATACTAGGCGAAGGGCGACAATTCATCGATGACTACACTTTGCTATTAGCACTGAATCTGGAAGACTGGAAGTCAAGAGGATATCGGGCCGCGTCTCAGGCACTTACACCCACTGCCGCTTGGTTCGAAAGTAGAAGGTCATCGCATCGCGAACTTGTCTCTGATCCAGATTTTGTCAAGTTGTATGAAGCAGTGACGAATCGAGTAAAACAACTCGCAGAAGTCGACCGGGATACGACCATCTCCGAAGGCGTAATCACCGAACGCCTCGGCGGCGGCGGATTTGGCACGGTTTGGAAAGTCACCAGAGACGAGCAAGGCTTGCCTCCGCTCGCTTACAAAATCTACCACCCCGCAGATTATGGCGTACTAGAGAAGCGAGGTCTGTTCCATAGGGGCTATCGCGCCATGCAACAGCTTGATCACCCACGAGTTGTAAAGGTGCATGGATATTCAGATTGCCCTGTCGGCTTTTTTATGGATTATATCGAAGGGCCGACTCTTAGAGACATTCCGTCAGCCATCGATGACCCGGCTGCCATCCTGAGATTCCTAATCCTGATCGGCGAAACGATAAGTCACGCCCACAGCAGAGGAGTGGTGCATCGGGACATCAAGCCGGAGAACATTCTCGCCAAGTACAACGAAGAAGAGGCTAGCTGGCTACCGTTTTTAACGGATTTTGATCTTGCGTGGTTCAGTCAAGCCACTCAGGTCACCAAGCAGGCCTGGGGAAATCTCTCCTACGCCGCTCCGGAACAGCTCGGCAACCCTAGGTCATCTATTGCTCGAAAGAAGACCGTCGACATCTACGCATTTGGCCAAGTAGCATTTTTCGCTGTCACCGGATCGGATCCAACCCCAATCGGCCGTGCGGACAATTCGAGGGCCCTGCGAGAGAGGCTAGGCAAGTGGCCTTCAGCTGAAGCGGCAGAACGATTCTTGGCATGGTATCAAAGCTGCACAGCGGACTCTCGCGACCGCTATCCGGACTTCCTTGAAGTGATGGACGAGCTGTTCGCGGTTGAATCAATTCTACGCAATGAAGAACAGCAGCAATTCGATCTGACGCAATTTACAAGAGAATTGGCCTTTTCGCTGTCCGGATTCTTGTCTATTGGTCTTGACTCAGCCGGCGCCTTCTCTAGCACGTCCGGTCGAACGAGTATCGCCATCAAAGGCGAAGAAATATCCGGACCAGGCAGATCCCCCAAAGCAAGCATCGAGGCAGAACTGAAGCTTCATCAGATTCCAATCGAAGCCGGCTCGAATGAACGCGGACGCAGCATTCTAAACAATCGAATCAACGAGGTGCTCAGCAATTTCCCGAACACGAAGCGCGTTCCAGGGTCTCAAGGGATCTTTACCACCTCGATCCACATCTCAAATAGCTCGATGGATCGCGCAGGGGTCAGGTTTGCCCAGAAGGTTCTTCGGCGAGTGCTGGACTCGATTGAGCGCTAACCGCCCACAACTGCCGTCGGCCCACATGTCCGTGCTAGGCAGGCCGACGGGTGCTACGCCCTGCGAGCCAGCCGAGCTTTGTCTGGCTCGTGTCTGAGC
>JAFACJ010000011.1 GCA_023425615.1 Actinomycetes bacterium | reverse complement strand
GTCGGGGAGGGTGCGGTGGGGGCGCCAGCCCAGGTCGGCGGTGATGCGGTCGGAGGAGGCCACGAGGATCGGGGGGTCGCCGGGGCGGCGGGGGAGGCGGTTGACGGGGATGGGGCGGCCGGTGACTTTACGGGCGGTGTCGATGACCTGGTCGACGGAGAAGCCGGTGCCGCTGCCGAGGTTGTAGACGCGGTGGGTGCCGGGGGTGGCGGCGGCCAGGGCCAGGAGGTGCGCTTCGGCCAGGTCGGCGACGTGGAGGTAGTCGCGGATGGCGGTGCCGTCGGGTGTGGGGTAGTCGGTGCCGTAGAGGTCGACGGCGGGGAGGAGGCCGGCGGCCACGCGAAGGACGTTGGGGATCAGGTGGGTTTCGGGGTCGTGGCGTTCCCCGAATCCCGCGTAGGAGCCACCGACGTTGAAGTAGCGGAGGCTGATCGCGGCCAGGCCGTGGGCGGCCGCCTCGCCTTGGAGGGCGTGGTCGACGGCGACCTTGGACTGCCCGTAGGGGTTGATGGGGAGGGTCGGCGTGTCCTCGGTGATCGGCTCGTCGCCGGCGACTCCGTACGTGGCGGCGGTGGAGGAGAAGACGATGCGGCGTACTCCGGCCGTGCGCATCGCTTCGAGCAAGGCGAGTGTCCCTGAGACGTTGTTGTCCCAGTACAGCTCGGGTTTGGCCACGGATTCGGCGACCTGTGACTTGGCCGCGAAGTGCATGACGGCGTCGTAGCCGCCCTCGTCGAGGATTTCCCCGGCCTTCTTGATGTCCGTCTGGACGAACCGAGCACCCTCGGGGACCGCCTTGGCGACCCCTGTCGTCAGGTTGTCCAGAACCGTGACCTCGTTTCCGGCCTCCAGAAGCTGGGCCGTGACGACCGAGCCGATGTAGCCGGCGCCGCCCGTGACGAGAACCTTCAAGCCGTCCTCCAACCTGCCTTGTGCGTCGTTTAAGGATTTCCCAAGTAGTTCACAACCAGCTGAGAGCAGGATCAGCAAGGCATACGAATAACGGGAGGAAACCATGAAGGGTACGCGCCTGATGGCGCTCCTGCTCGCGATCGCCGTCCTGGGCACCGGCTGCCAGGCGCGGGGCTATGCGATGCCGGTCGAGACGTCGCAGAGCGTCTCCCGGTGAACGAGGCCCGGGTGTGTGCCCGGGCCCGCCCGTCAACGTCTCAGAGCTGCTTCTCGTACCCGGCGAGCCGGACGCAGGTGGCCAGTCCTTCGATGGCCGCCTGGAGTTCCTCCAGCGTCGGGAAGGTGGGCGCGATCCGGATGGTCCGGTCGGCCGGGTCGTCGCCGTAGGGGTAGGCGGCGCCGGCGGGGGTCAGCACGACGCCCGCCTCTCCGGCCAGTTCGACGATGCGCTTGGCGCAGCCTTCCGGCGCGTCGAGGCTGATGAAGTAACCGCCTTCGGGCTTCGTCCACTCCGCCAGACCCGTCCCGCCGAGCTGCTCGGTGAGGATCCTGTCGGCGGCCTCGAACTTCGGACGGACGATCTCGGCGTGCTTGCGCATGTGCGCGGCGAGTCCTTCGGCGTCCTTGAGGAACAGCACGTGCCGCAGCTGGTTGATCTTGTCGGGCCCGATGCTGCTCTTGCTGAGGAGCTGGGTGAACCACTTGACGTTCGCCTCGGACGAGCCGAAGAACGCCACTCCGGCGCCCGCGAACGTCACCTTCGAGGTGGATCCGAAGACGAACACCCGGTCGGGGTTCCCGGCCGCCTCGGCCTCGGTGAGGATGTCGAGGATCTCGGCGGGCTTGTCGGTGAGGTGGTGGACGGCGTAGGCGTTGTCCCAGAAGATCCGGAAGTCGGGGGCCGCCGTGCTCATCCGGGCCAGCCGGCGCACGACTTCGTCGCTGTAGGAGATCCCCGTCGGGTTGCTGTACTTGGGCACGCACCAGATGCCCTTGATCGTGGCGTCCTCGGCGACGAGCCGCTCGACGACGTCCATGTCGGGGCCCTCACCCGTCATGGGGACCTGGATCATGTCGATGCCGAAGCGCTCGCAGACCGCGAAGTGCCGGTCGTAGCCGGGCACGGGGCACAGGAAGGCGACGCGCTCTTCGGCGAGCCAGCGACCGCTACCGCCGGGTACGCCGCTCAGCAGCGCGTGGGCGACCGTGTCGTGCATGAGGGTGAGGCTGGCGTTCCCCAGCGGCAGCAGCCGCTCTGCGGGGACCTGGAGGTCCTTGGAGAAGATCTCGGAGATCTCGGGGATACCGGTGAGCAGACCGTAGTTGCGCAGGTCGACGCCGGCGGCGGACTTGTAGACGCCTTCTCCCGGCAGCGTGAGCAGCTCGTTGGAGAGGTCGAGCTGGGCGGGTGCGGGCTTCCCTCTCGTGAGATCCAGCTTCAGCCCACGGGCCTTGAATGCCTCATAGTCCTGACGAGCCTGTTCGTGGCGTTCAGCCACTGTCTGAGAAGTCACAACGCGTCCCTCTGCGAGATGCCGGTCCGAGCGTAGGAAGGATATCCAAGCAGCTTGTGTGATCAGCGGCGCGAGGCATCCTTGTGCCATGACATACCGCGTGACCTTCGTCTGTACAGGGAATATCTGCCGGTCTCCCATGGCCGAGCACGTCTTCAGAAAATACGCCGAGGACGCGGGGCTGCCCGTGGAGGGTGCACGTTCAGCGCGTCAGCGCGTTCCAGCCACGGACGGCGTGCCGTCAGGCGCGCGTCTGTCGGTGGATAGTTCCGGGACCGACGGCTGGCATGTGGGGGACCCCGCTGACCACCGGACGGTGCAGACGCTGCGGCGTAACGGGTACACCAGCGCGCACGAGGCAAGGCAGTTCCAGAGGGAGTGGTTCGACCACTACGACCTGATCATCGCTCTGGATGAGGGGCACCACCGGGCCCTACTGGCGCTCGCCAGTGACGAAGACCACCGCAACAAGGTCAGGTTGCTGCGTTCTTACGATCCACAGGCTGTGGATTTGAACGTTCCGGACCCGTACTACGGCGGCAGAGCGGGATTCGAGGAGTGCCTGGAGCTGATCGAAGCCGCGATGCCCGGCCTGCTGGACGAGGTACGCAAGGAACTTCCGTGAGGTTGCTCGGCTCCGAAGTGGTCCAGGTACGTGACCTGGGCCATAGCCATTCCTGGACGTTGCACCACATGACGTTGGGGGACGGGCGTGAGGTCTTCGTCAAGAAAGGCGCCGACTTCACCGCCGAAGCCCTGGGGTTGCGCTGGCTGGGCGGTCCGTCGGTGGACGTTCTTCAGCAAGAAGAGGACTTCCTCGTCCTGCCGTGGCTGCCGTCCGAGTCTCCCACGGTGCCGATGGCCGAAGACCTCGCGCGGGCGCTGGCGGCCGTACACCTTCGTGGCGCACCCCGTTTCGGCGCCGAATGGGCGGGAGACATCGCCGGCCTTCCGCTGGACAACTCCCCTATGGAAGACCCCTCAGCCGGTTGGCGTGAGTGGTACGCCGAGCGCAGAGTGCTCCCGTACGCGCGGATGGCCCGGGACCGGGGTGTCCTCAGCACCTCGGACGTTCGGGAAATCGAGGCGGCGCTGGGCCGTGCGGAGCAACCGGAAGAACCGCCTTCGCGTATCCACGGCGACTTGTGGGGCGGAAACCTCCTGTACTCCGGAGGCGAAGGCAGGCTGATCGACCCGGCCGCGCATGGAGGCCACCGTGAAACGGACCTGGCCATGCTCGCCCTCTTCGGCACTTCGCACCTGGAAGCCTTCCTGAAGGCGTACGACAAGGCGGCTCCGTTGGCTGACGGCTGGCAAGGACGTGTCCCCTTGCATCAGTTGCACCCTCTTCTCGTGCACTGTGTCCTTTTCGGAGGCTCTTACCGCGGCAGCACGCTGGCCGCTGCCCGACGCGTTTAACGGGCAAGTAACGTGATGGCCATGGGCATGGTGATGGCTGTCAGCTTCAATCGGTACGGACGGCTCTACTACCTGGATCCGGGGCCGCACAGTCCCCGCGTGGGCGACAGGGTGCTGGTGCCCACCGACTCCGGCCCCGAGGTCGCCGAGTGCGTATGGGCGCCCCAGTACGTCACCGACGACCTCGCCGACCTGCCGGTCTGCGAAGGGTTGGCGACCGAGGAGCATCTGGCCCGTGACGAGGCCAACCGGATGCGCCGTGCAGAGGGCAGATCCATCGCCAAGAAGCTCATCCGAGAGCACGGCCTGCCGATGAAAATCATCGGTATCGACTACTTGGATGACGTCAACGTCTACCGTCTGTACTTCTCCGCTCCGGGACGTGTGGACTTTCGCGCCCTGGTGAAGGACCTCGCCCGCGGGATGCAGGCACGGGTCGAACTCCGTCAGATCGGGCCGCGTGACGAGGCACGGTTGCAGGGTGGCATCGGCTCCTGCGGACGCGATCTGTGCTGCGCGACGTTCTTGAAGGACTTCGAGCCGGTGACCGTCCGGATGGCCAAGGAGCAGGACCTCCCCGTCAACCCGCTGCGCATCTCGGGCGCCTGCGGACGGCTGATGTGCTGCCTGAAGTACGAGCACCCGCTCTACCAGGAGGCCCAGGAGCGGATGCCCCGCCTGGGCTCCAAGGTCGAGACGCCCGAGGGCCCCGGCCAGGTCGTGGGGCTCAACGTCCCCTCCGACCAGGTGACCGTCCGGCTGGACTCGGGGCGCCGCTGCTCCTGCCCGTCGGCGTCCGCCTGCGCGCCGCGGCACCAGCACGACGATCGGTACGGAACTTCCGACTGATCTTTCCGACATCACGGACAGTACACGCGGGAGGACTTATCGTTTGTCGGTGTGGTGATGTAACCATGAGGGAGCAGCACATCGACGACAGGGGCGCAGGCGTGAAAGTACGGGGAGTGACCGCAGGGCTCGTCGCCCTCGCACTGGCGGCAACGGCCTGCACGCAGGCGGACGGCCCCGCACCCGGCAAGGACCCGCAGCGCGGCTCCGTCGCCGACGCGCAGACCGCGCCCGCCGCGGCCCTGGCCTGGCAGAGCTGCAAGGGCGGCTTCGAGTGCGCCAAGCTCAAGGTCCCGCTCGACTACGCCAAGCCCGACGGCGAGCAGATCACCCTCTCCCTGATCAAGCAGCCCGCCAAGGGCAAGAAGATCGGCTCGCTGCTCACCAACCCCGGCGGCCCCGGCGGCTCCGGCATCCAGTTCGTCCGCACCAGCGGAGGCTCCTTCGGCGCCAAGCTCCAGCAGAACTTCGACATCATCGGCTTCGACCCGCGCGGCGTCGGCCAGAGCGACCCCATCCGGTGCCTGTCCACCGGCGAACTCGACCAGTTCCTCGCCACCGACGTCTCCCCCAACAACTCCGGCGAGGTCGACAAACTGGTCAAGGAGGCACGCCTGTTCGCCGACGGCTGCCAGCGCCAGGCCGGCCGGCTCCTCCCCTACGTCGGCACCCGCAACGCCGCCCGCGACATGGACCGGATCCGCGCCGCCCTGGGCGAGCGGAAACTCACCTACTACGGCGCCTCCTACGGCACCTACCTGGGCGCCTGGTACGCCGAACTGTTCCCGCGCAACGTCCGCGCCCTGGTCCTGGACGGAGCCGTCGACCCCAAGGCGTCACTCGCCGAGATCAACCTCCAGCAGGCCAAGGGCTTCGAGACCGCCCTGCGCGCCTTCGCCACCGACTGCGCCAAGCGCACCGACTGCCCTCTGGGCACCAACGTCGACGCCGGCCTGAAGAAGATCAGCGGCCTGCTGGCCACCGCCGACCGCCAGCCGCTGAAGAACACGGCCGACACCCGGAAGGTGACCGAACCCCTGGTCATCCTCGGCCTGGCCACCCCCCTGTACCAGAAGGAGGCGTGGCCCCTCCTGCGCACCGCCCTCACCCAGGCCTTCCAGGGCGACGGCACCGCCCTGCTCCGCTTCGCCGACATCCTCGTCGAACGCGAGAAGGGCGCCTACTCCAACCAGACCGAGAGCAACATGGCCATCAACTGCGTGGACAAGCCCGCCGCCGACCTCGCAGGCGTCGAGAAGCAGGCAGCCATAGCCGCCAAGGAGGCACCCCGCTTCGGCCAGTTCATCGTCTGGGGCTCCCTCCCCTGCACCTACTGGCCGAACAAGCCCGCCGAACCCGCCCACGCCCTCCACGCCAAGGGCTCCCCGCCCATCCTGGTCGTCGGCACCACCCGCGACCCCGCCACGCCCTACCAGTGGGCCAAGAGCCTCGCCTCCCAACTCGACAAGGGCGTCCTGCTCACCTACAACAGCGACGGCCACACCGCCTACCTCTCCGGCTCCGCCTGCGTCCGCTCCAAGATCGAGGACTACCTGGTCAAGGCCACCCCGCCCGCCGCCGGCACCACCTGCAGCCCATAACGCTCACCCACGCACCCGCCCGACCCTGTAGACTGCTTCCCGCACCGGTTGGCTCCGGGGCTGCCGCCTTAGCTCAGTCGGCCAGAGCGACGCACTCGTAATGCGTAGGTCAAGGGTTCGATTCCCTTAGGCGGCTCGCACGTCAGAGGCCCTTCCCGTTCTCGGGAAGGGCCTTTTTGCTAACGGGTTTGCTAACAGCGGTGCTCAACCGTCTGCCGCGGGTCTCTCGTCGGGTTCGACGGCTCTGGCGAAGACGTCGGCCGCGGTGATCTCAGCGGACTTGATCACATGGGCGTAGACCCGGAGTGTGATCGCCGGGTCGGCGTGGCCGAGTCTTGCGGCGACGACATGGACGGGGACGCCCGCCAGGAGCAGCGTGGTCGCGTGGATGTGGCGGAGGTCGTGGACCCTGGCGTGAGGCAGCGGGTTTTTGGGCTGTGTGCCCTCTTCCGGCTTGTTGTGGGCCCGGATCGTCTTGGTCATCAGCCAGCCGACCGAGTCGGGGTGGATCGGCTCGCCCCAGCCAGTGGTGAAGACGTACCGGCTCTCGTTGCCCTGCCACTCCTCGCCCGCCTTGTCCTCGTCCTCTTCCTGGAGGCGACGGTGTTCGCGGAGCACGCGGGCCGTTCCCTCGTCTATGGGGACGACTCGTGAACGGCCGCTCTTGGTGGTTCCTTCGACCCTCTGGCCGGCTATGACGGCCGTGGAGCCCTTGATAGTGATCTGGAGGCCGTCGAGGTCCACGTCTGGCCAGCGGAGGTGCAGCAGTTCACCCCGGCGCGCTCCGGAGTATGCGGCCAAGCGGTAGAAGGCGTAGAGCCGATGTGATCTGACCGCGTCGAGGAAGGTCCGGAGTTGCTCCGGGGTCCAGATCGCGCCCAGCTCGTTGCCCTGGCCCTTGGGGCGCTTGGCGCGTTCGACAGGGTTGCTCGACAGCAGCTCGTCGACGAGGACGGCGTCACTGAACGCCTTGCGGAGGATGGCGTGCAGCCTTGTGACCGTCGAAGGGGACAGCGGGTTGCCGTTCTTGCCGCCGGAGGTGAGGAGGTCCCGGTACAGCTTGGTGATCCTCGCGGGGCGGATGGCTTGGAGACGGAGGCCGCCGATCTGCGGTTTCACGTAGAGACGGAGCACGCTCCGGTAACTGTCGAGCGTTCGGGGCTTGATCTCTACGGCGTGCGCGTCGAGCCACTGGTCCAGGTACTCCCCCACCGTGATGGAGCCCCGGTCGATGTATTCGCCGCGCCTTGCCATGACGCGGGCCTCGTCACGGGCGGCTTTGGCGTCGTCTTCGGTGGCGTACCCGCCGACCCAACGGGGCTTGCTGAGGCCGGTCTCGGGGTCGGTGACGCGGATGACGTACGACCAGGTGGTGCCGCGCTTCATGATGCCGTCGCGGAGCTTCGGTTTGGGTTTGCGGGTTCGGCGCTTGGCTTTCGACCTGTCGTCCGGATCAGGGGCAGCGAGAGCGGTCTTGGGCATCAGGCGGCCTCTTCCATGAGCTGGTGAATGTAGGCGTTCAGGGCGGTGATGGGGACGCGGCGGGAGCCGTCGATGCGGATGGACTGAACGGCCCCGGAGGCGAGGAGTTGGTAGAACTTGCTGCGGGAGATCCCGAGGGCGATGGCGGCTTCGGGGACGGTGAGCAGGAGTTTGGTCATGCAGGTGGCCTTTCTGCCGGGTGCAGAGGTGGAAGTGTCTGGCCGGTGAGCGCGGCTGACAGGAGCAGTTCGCCGGGGGTGTGGCCTTGTCCCGCGTAGGTCCAGTGGGAGATGACCAGGACGGTGTCTTCCTCCAGGAGGGGGAGGCGTCCGGTGATGGTCTCGGTCTTCTGCTGCTGGTGTTCGGCGCGGGCGGCTCGGAGGGCGCCGAGGGTGGTGGAGTAGCGGCGGCTTTTGGTGGAGAAGTGGCCGCGGAAGCCGAGCATGTGCGCCCACTGGGCCAGCCGTAGTTCCGCCAGCTCTGCGAAGCCGTCGAGGCGCAGGCATTCGGCGATGAGCCGCCGTGCGTGCTGGCGGACGGGGAGGGCGTCGAGGTCGTCATCGGGGGTGATGCGCCGGTCGAGGGTGCCCACGCACTCCGCCGCCTTTGTGGCGTACTTAGCTACATAGCCCGCGACGGCCCGGTCTGTGAGTTCCCCGGTGGCGTTGATCGGCCGGACGTCGAGTTGCCGGCCCCACCGGAACGAGTAAGGGGGTAGGTCCTCAGCCTCCGGTGGGGAGACTTGGACGGCTTGAGTCGCATGGTCGATGGCGTCGGCCAGGGTGTCGAGGGTGGCCCAGCCAGGAGGGGCCGAGGTGGGTCCGGTAGGTCCGTCGAGGCGGATGACGGCATGGAAGTGGACGACGCCGCGGCGTTGGTATTCGGCGACTTTGGCGAACGAGACGGTGAGTGTGTTCTTGAACTCGGTCAGGGTCAGGCCGGCGGTCTTGGCCAGGCGTCGGCGTAGGGCGAGGGTGAAGCGTCGCCAGAGTTCAGGGGCGAGGGCGTTGAAGAGGACTTGGCCGCTGTAGTCGTAGCAGTCGGTACAGAGGGGTTCGCCGAGTCGGGGATCGTCGTCATGGTGGCGTTCTGTGCAGGCCAGGGGCTTGCCGTGCGGGCAGAGTGCGGTGTTGCGGCGTGCGTGGCAGGGCGCGGGCTTGCCGGTTTTGGTCTGGCGGGTGGTGTGGACGAGGCCGAAGGAAGGCGCGGTCAAGGTGACGAACGCGGCCGGGTGCGCCGCCACGGTGTCGGGGACGCCTTTGCCTCCGACGAGCCCGGCCCGCACGAGCTGGTAGGTGTCGGCGCGGTAGGTCTCGGCACAGGCAGGGCAGCGGGAGGCGCGTCGGGTCTTGCAGGCGACCCGTAGCACGCCATCGGGTTCGGTCGAGGTCGAGTAGTGGCGGAGGACTTCGCCGGTGGCCGGGTCGAGGTGCGTCACTCGTCCGCGTAGGTGAATGGGTCGGGCGCAGCCGCCGGTGTGGCGGATCTGTGCGGCCCATCGGCCGTAGTCGGGTCGGGTGGCGCGTGCGGTCAGGGAGAGGGTGACCTGCGGTGTGATCTCGACGCGGGGCACGGGGCGAAGTCCTCCGATCAGCAGGCAGAGCAGGGACGGGCAGCGGGCTTCAGAAAGCGGTGGTGAAGGTGGCCACGGCGTCGGCGAGGGTGGCCAGGAGGTGGCCGAGGCCGGTGGCGGTGGCCGCGGCGTCGGTGGGGTGGCGCAGGATGAAGAGGGCGAGGATGAGGACGGCGGTCAGGCAGCCGGCGCGGCGCAGGAACACGGCGGGTCTCCTAGAGGTGGTGGCTGTGGCCGAAGCCGTGGCAGGAGGGGCAGGTCTCGCCCAGAGAGGTCAGGCCGCCCCCGCCGCAGTCGCAGCACCGCTCACGGCCGGGCAGCGACGGCAGGGTGGTCGAGGCGTCCATCAGGCGGCCCGGTCGGCGTCGAGGACGATGTTGTTCTCGTAGGAGGTGCGCGCCTGGTACTCCTCGCGCCGCTGCTGGGGGATGTGGCAGACCTGGTAGGTGATGCGGCCGAAGGTGCGGGAGGCGTACAGGTGCCCGCCGTGGTCGGTCTCGTCGATTGGGGCGACGTCCAGCAGGTCGGCGACGGCCAGGACTTGGGCGCG
>JAFACJ010001190.1 GCA_023425615.1 Actinomycetes bacterium | reverse complement strand
CGGTGAGTCTTGGCAGCGGGCGGGCCTCCGGCCGGTAACGGCGTCCGTGCTGGCCCAGTCTTGACCCGGGAGAGGCGAGAACTTCAGGCGGTGCAGGGAATCAAGATCAGGTGCGGACCTGCCTGTTCTTCCACGCGCATCCCGATGATGAGGCGCTGCTGACCGCCGGGCTGATGGCCCGGCTGGCGGACGAGGGCCACCGGGTGGTCCTCGTGGTCGCCACCGCGGGGGAGGCGGGCCTCGCCGCACCGGCCGTGTCGGGCACCAGGCCGCTGGGCCTGGTCCGGATGGACGAGCTGCGCGAGTCGGCACGTCGCCTCGGCTGCCACCGCGTCGTCTGCCTCGGCTACCGCGACTCCGGTCTCGACGGCCGGGCCGAGGAGGGCTTCGCGTCCGTGCCGGTGGCACAGGCGGCGGAACGGCTCGCGCGGCTGCTGAAGGAGGAGGACGCCGACCTGCTGACCGTCTACGACGAGAACGGAGGTTACGGCCACCCGGACCACGTCCAGGTACACCGGGTGGGCGTGGCGGCCGCCGCACTGGCCGGGACCCCGCTGGTCCTGGAGGCGACGGCCGACCGCGACCGGCTGCTGCGCTGGATGCGCCCGCTGCGGTGGGCGCTCCCGCTGGAGGAATGGAGGAAGGCATACACACCCGGAGCACAGATCACTCATCGCGTCGACGTCCGCCGCTACGCCCGCGTGAAACGCGCCGCGATGGCGGCGCACACAAGCCAGGCCACCGGCGGCCTGCGCACTCTGGCCGTGCTGCGACGGCTGCCCCTTCCCCTGTTCCGGTCGGCTTTCGGAGTCGAGTGCTATGTGCGGCGGAGGTGAGCCGAGACCGCGTGGTGCGGTGGCGCAGACATCTCCTTTCGGCGGCCTCCCTGGCGCTGGGGGCCGTGCTCATCACGCTGATGCCACGGCTGGTGGGCGCGGACTGGACGGCGGTCTGGCACAGCCTCTCGCGGCTGGACCCCGGCGCGCTCACGGTCCTGGTCGTGGTGTGGGCGCTGGGCCTGTGGGCCTACACGTTCGTGCTGACCGGCTCGCTGCCCGGCCTCGGCCACGGTCGCGCGTTCCTGCTGAACGCGGCGGGGAGCGCGATCAGCAACCTGCTGCCGCTGGGCGGCGCCGCCGGTGTCGCCGCCACCTTCACCATGGCCAGGACCTGGGGATTCTCCACCGCCGCCGTCACCGTCTCGACACTCGTCAGCGGCATCTGGAACGTCTTCGGGAGGCTGCTGCTGCCCGTGGTGGGCATCGTCGCGCTGCTGCTGGTCGGGCAGGCGCCCAACCGTGAGCTGGCGGTCGGGGCGGGGGGAGCCGCACTCATCCTGCTGGCCGTGGCGCTGGTGCTGGCGGGAGCGCTGCGCTGGGAGTGGGCGGCGCGCACGCTCGACGAGCGGCTGCGGCAGCTGGCAGCCCGGTTGCCGCGGCGTCCCGGCGACCTGCTGCGCTCCCTCGGCGGGTCGCTGCTGCACATCCGCGAGCAGACCCTGGACGTGCTGCGCTCCTCGTGGCTCACCCTGACGCTGGGCATGACCGCCTACCTGTTCTTGCAGGGCGTGCTGTTCTACGTCTGCATGTGGGCGGTCGGCGCCACCCTGGGCGTGGCGCAGACGGTCGCGGTGTTCGCGCTCAACCGCGCGCTCACCAGCGCGGTGGTGACACCGGGCGGGTCGGGCATCACCGAGACGGGGACGGCGGCCCTGCTCGTCTACTTCGGCATGAACGCCCCGGCCGCCGCGGCGGCAGTCCTTCTCTACAGCTTCTTCACGTTCCTCATCGAGATCCCGGTGGGAGGTGTGGCAGGGGCGTACTGGCTGAACCAGCAGGCGCGGAAGCTGACCGATTCTTGACGGACGCTCGCACTTCAGATCTGCGCAAAACGGGCAGATGTCCAAAAGGGAAGGCCGGACACGTGCGAGACGGGGGTCGGGACATTCTTGTCGCGGGACGATACCGACTGCTGGACGAGGTCGGCAGAGGCGGAATGGGCGTGGTCTGGCACGCGCACGACGAGTTGCTCGAACGGCCGGTGGCCGTCAAGGAGGTGCTCTTTCCCTCTTCCACGGACACGGAGCGGCGGCGCAGGCTGTGCCGGCTGCTCACCAAAGAGGCGCGCTCGATGGCACGGCTGCGCCACCGAGGAGTGGCGTCGGTCTTCGACATGCTGGTCGCGGGCGGTCGCCCCTGGCTGGTCATGGAGCTGATCGAGGCGCCCACGCTGCAGCAGATCATCGACGACCACGGACCGCTCACCCCGCGGCAGGCCGCGGAGGTGGGAAGGCAACTGCTGTCGGTGCTGGCGGCGGCGCACTCGGCCGGCATGCTGCACCGCGACGTGAAGCCCAGCAACGTCCTCATCTGCGCGGACGGACGGGTCGTGCTCACCGACTTCGGGCTGGCCATCGGCATGGACGATCCGGAGCTGAAGCTCATGGAGTGCTCTCCCGCCTTCGTCTCGCCCGAGCAGGTGTTCAGCAAGCCGCTGACCGAGGCGTCCGACCTGTGGTCGCTGGGCGTGACGCTCTACACGGCGGTCGACGGGCGCGTCCCCTACCGGCGTTCGGGCGCGCTGGCCTCCATGCTCGCCGTCCTCATGGACGACTACACGCCGCCGCGGCACGCGGGGCCGCTGCGTCCGGTGATAGACGGACTGCTGCGCAAGGACCCGGCGGAGCGGCTGACGGCGGCCCAGGCCGCACGGCTGCTGGAGCGCATGGGGCACGGGGGGCCGCGCATGCTCAAGTTCTTCCGGCCCGCCCGCACGGCGGCACGGGCGCGCGCCTGAAAAATCCCATGACATCACGGGCGTCGAACTGGATCCTCTGTGGTGGTCGGTGCGTCTGATCCGCAAGGGCACACCCCAGGGAGAGAACACACGGATGCCTGTGATGAGTCGGTCTACCCCTCTGAGACGGACGCATAGCACGAATGGTTGTGGCAGGACCGGGCACATTCGCCCGAACGGCGGGCTGCACGCGCTGCTCGCCTTCGACATCTGCGCCTTCGGCGATCTGAGGCGCAGCCAGGAGGACCGGATCTACCTGCGGTCCAAGATGTACGAACTGGTGGAAGCGGCGTTCGGACGCTCCGGACTGCCCTGGGAACCGACATACCGGGAGGACCGCGGCGACGGGATCCTGCTGGCCCTGCCCGCCGGGCTGTCCACCGCCCTGCTGGCCGAGCCCCTCGTCACCGAACTGGGACGGCTGCTGCACGAGCACAACCGCCGTGCCAACGACGCCTCGCGGCTGCGGCTGCGGATGTCGCTGGACGCCGGGCACGTCACCCACGACGGGCGCGGCCTGGTCGGGAACGCCGCCAACCGGCTCCACCGGGCGCTGGACGCCCCCGAGTTCAAGGTGCGCCTCGGCGCCACCTCCGCCGACCTCGGCGTGATCGTGTCGGACTTCGTGTACGGCGAGGTGATCAACGGCCTGCCCGACTCCGAGCTGTACCAGCCGGTCTTCGTCGAGGTGAAGGAGACCAAGGCCCAGGCGTGGGCGCTCTTCCCGCAGGGCACCTGGACCCCCGTGCTCTCCCCCGTCACGCTGGTGCCCCGGCCGCTGACCACGGCCTGACCCGTGCCCGGACCCGGGCACGGGCTGGGCCCGGGCCCGGGTGTGACGGGACATACCCCCAGATGATGCTTTGACCGGAGGGAGCACACGCCGTAAGACTGTGCGGTATGAGCAGAGCGCTGGTTCTGGGTGGCGGCGGGGTCGCGGGCATCGGCTGGGAGGCCGGGCTGGCGACGGGGTTGCGGGAGGCCGGGCTCGATCTCGGCGAGGCGGATCTGATCGTGGGCACCTCGGCCGGGTCGGTGGTCGGCGCGATGATCGCCCAAGGCGCCGATCTGCGGAGCCTGGTCGGCCGGGTGGCCGAGGCCGAGGCGTCGGCGGCCCCCGCCGAGGTGGACATGGAGAAGGTCATGACGGCCTTCATGATCATGTACGACCGGACGCTGGAGCGCGCCGAGGCCCGCCGCCGGATCGGGGAGCTGGCGCTCCAGGTCACCGGCGACGGCTCGCGCCTCGGCCAGATCGCCGAACGGCTGCCCAGCCACGAGTGGCCGGACACCCCGCTCCTGATCACCACGGTGGACGCCGAGGACGGCTCCTTCCAGGTCTGGGAGGCGGCCTCGGGCATCCCGCTGCCGCTGGCCGTCGCCTCCAGCTGCTGCGTGCCGTGCGTCTTCCCGCCGGTGGAGATCAACGGACGCCGCTACATCGACGGCGGGGTGAACTCGATCAGCAACGCCGACCTCGCCGCCGGGCACGACCGTGTCGTGATCATCGAGCCGATGGCGCATCTGACGCCCCGCTCGGTGCTCGCCGCCGAAGTGGCACGGCTGGAGGGGGCGAGGACCGTCGCGCTCGGCCCCGACCAGCCCGCCGTCGAGGCGTTCGGCACCGACGTGCTGGACCCCGGGCTGTGGCTCCCGGCCTTCGAGGCGGGCCTGGTCCAGGCGCCGGATGTGGTGGAACAGGTCGCGGAGGTCTGGAAGTGACCCATCATTGAAGGGTGAACCTGTATCAGCGACTTCCCGAAGACGGAGATCCGGACAAGGCGTTCGAAGCGTTTGCGGACTGGACGTCCGAACGCGGCCTGACCCTCTATCCGGCGCAGGAGGAGGCGCTGATGGAGCTGGTCACCGGGGCCAACGTCATCCTGGCCACCCCCACCGGCTCCGGTAAGTCACTGGTCGCGGCAGGGGCGCAGTTCGCCGCCCTGGCCCGTGACGAGTGCAGCTTCTACACCGCGCCGATCAAGGCGCTGGTGTCGGAGAAGTTCTTCGACCTGGTCGAGCAGTTCGGCAGCGAGAACGTCGGGATGATGACCGGCGACGCCTCGGTCAACCCCGGCGCGCCGATCATCTGCTGCACCGCCGAGGTGCTGGCGGCGATCGCCCTCCAGGAGGGCGACCGCGCCGACATCGGTCTCGTCGTCATGGACGAGTTCCACTTCTACGCCGAGCCCGACCGCGGCGTGGCCTGGCAGATCCCGCTGCTGGAGCTGCCGCAGGCCCAGTTCCTGCTGATGTCGGCGACGCTCGGCGACGTCGCGATGTTCGAGAAGGACCTCACCCGGCGCACCGGGCGGCCCACCGCCGTCGTGCGGTCGGCGACCCGCCCGGTGCCGCTGGAGTACTCCTACAAGCTGACGCCCCTGCACGAGACGATCGAGCACCTCCTGCTGGAGAAGAAGGCGCCGGTCTACATCGTGCACTTCACGCAGGCCGCGGCGATCGAGCGGGCGCAGTCCCTGATGAGCGTGAACGTCTGCACCAAGGAGGAGAAGGCGCAGATCAGCGCCATGATCGGGCGCTTCAGGTTCACCACGAAGTTCGGCAAGACGCTGGAGCGGCTGGTGCGCCACGGGATCGGCGTCCACCACGCGGGGATGCTGCCCAAGTACCGGCGGCTGGTCGAGCGGCTGGCCCAGGCCGGCCTGCTGAAGATCATCTGCGGTACCGACACCCTGGGCGTCGGGGTGAACGTGCCGATCCGCACGGTGCTGTTCACCGCGCTGTCGAAGTACGACGGGCGGCGGGTGCGGCGGCTGCGGGCGCGCGAGTTCCACCAGATCGCCGGACGGGCGGGGCGGGCCGGCTTCGACACCGTCGGCTACGTCGTCTGCCAGGCGCCCGACCATGTGGTGGAGAACCACAAGGCGGTGCTGAAGGCCGGAGACGACACCAAGAAACTGCGCAAACTCGTCCGCAAGAAGCCGCCGGAGGGCTTCGTCTCCTGGGACGAGGACACCTTCGCACGCCTCCAGGCCGCCGAGCCCGAGCCGCTGAGGTCGCGGTTCGACGTCAGCCACACCATGCTCCTGTCGGTGATCAACCGGCCTGGCAACGCCTTCCAGGCGATGAAGAAGCTGCTCACCGACAACCACGAGGAGCGGGCGGCGCAGCGGCGGCACATCTCCAAGGCGATCGCGATCTACCGCTCCCTCAAGGCCGGCGGGATCGTCGAGGAGCTGCCGGTCCCCGACGAGGACGGCCGCTGGGCGCGGATCACCGTCGACCTCCAGGAGGACTTCGCGCTCAACCAGCCGCTGTCGACGTTCGCGCTGGCGGCGCTGGAACTGCTGGACCGCGACGACCCCGCCTACGCCCTCGACGTGGTGTCGATCATCGAGGCGACACTGGACGACCCGCGCCAGATCCTCGCCGCGCAGCTGGGCAAGGCCAAGGCCGAGGCCGTCGCCGAGATGAAGATGAACGGCATCGAGTACGAGGAGCGCATGGAACTCCTCCAGGACATCGACTACCCCAGGCCGCTCGCCGACCTCCTGGACGGCGCCTTCGAGATCTACGCCCGCGCCAACCCGTGGGTCGCCGACCACCCGCTCCAGCCCAAGTCCGTCGTACGCGACATGTACGAGCGGCTGATGAACTTCTCGCAGTACGTCCAGTTCTACGAGCTGGCCCGCAGCGAGGGCATCGTCCTGCGCTATCTGGCCGGCGCCTACAAGGCGCTGGCCCAGACGGTCCCCGACGCCGCCAAGACCGAGGAGCTCCAGGACCTCATCGAGTGGCTCGGCGAACTCGTCCGCCAGGTCGACAGCAGCCTCCTAGACGAGTGGGAGCAGCTCACCAACCCGGCGGAGGAGGCCGAACGCCCCATCGAGGAGCGGACCACGGCCGTCACCGCCAATCCGCGCGCCTTCCGCGTCCTGGTCCGCAACGCCCTCTTCCGCCATGTGGAACTCGCCTCGCTGCGCCGCTACGGCGAACTGGCGGCCCTGGACACCGGCTGGTCCGCCGGGGACTGGGAGGACGCCGTCCTCGACTACTTCGACGAGCACGACGAACTCCCCGCGGGTCCCGAGGCCCGCGGCCCCGCGTACCTGGAGATCAAGGAGGAGCCCGGCGTCTGGCACGCCCGCCAGATCATCGCCGACCCCGAGGGGAACCACGACTGGTCGATGACCTTCGACGTGGACCTCGCGGCGTCGGACGAGACGGGCACCGCCGTCCTGCACATCAAGGACTTCGCCCGCCTGGACTGACCGTCCGCGCTCCCGGTGTCCCGCCCGGCGCGGTCGGGACACCGGGCTCTGGGAGGCGGGACTCGCCCGCGGCGAGGGTGTCTTCGACGGCCGTCACGGACGGAGGACGAAGATGCGCCGGCTCCTGGGTGCCGCCCTGACCTGCACCGTGCTCACCGGATCCCTGGCGGGGTGCGCCGTGCTGGGTTCCTCGGGCGTGAGCGCGGAGAAGTTCTCCACGGCGGTCGAGATCGCCCACGACATGGAGTTCGGTCGCGGCGCGTCCGTGGCCTGCCCCCAGGGGCTGCCGGACGACGCGGGCACCGGCTACTGGACGAAGTGCTCGGTGACCTCCGCATCGGGGGAGAAGTACGAGGTCTACGTCACTGTCGGTTTCGCCGATGACGAGGCGATGTCCGTCACGCTCCAGCGCGCGGCGCCCTCTCCTCCGGCCCTGGTCGCCCCCGCGCAGGCGACGACGGTGGGATGAAGATGCGGACACCGGGAGCACGGATGCGCAAGTCGCTGGTCATCGCCCTGCTCGGCGGCGCGCTCGCCGCGGGATGCGCGGTCATCGGCCCTGACGAGGTCGCGAAGAGGGACGTCGAGCAGGAGCTCGTCGGCTGGTTGAAGACACCGCTGGGCGCCGAGCCCCGCGACGCGGTATGCCCGGGGGGACTGCCCGCCGAGGTGGGAGCCCGGCTCGCCTGCTTCATCACGACGGCCGAGGGCGTGCGAAAACCCGTCTACCTGACGGTCACCCGCGTCCGCGACGACGTCGTCGTCTACTTCAACGTCGAGATCCCGAATCCGGTGGCCACATGAACCTCCGCCTGGCCGTCACCCTGTCCTGCGCCCTGCTGGCGGCGCCCGTCCTGACGGGCTGCTCCGTCCTGACGGGCCCCGAGATCTCCGAGCGGCTCGTCGCGGAGCAGGTGGCCCTGGCGCTGACCCCCCGCCTCGGCACCCGCCCCCAAGTGTCCTGCTCGGGCGAACTGGCCGGCAGCGGCGGCAGCGTCGACTGCGACGTGACGACCCCCCAGGGCGAGAAATGGCTCGTGGACGTCGACTCCGTCCTCATCGCCGACGGCCGCCTCATCTACCGCATCAGCGCCCTGACCCGCCCCGCAGCCCCGTAGCGCGTCAGGCGAAGAGCTCGTCGATGGTGGTGATGGCCTGTGCCCGCACGGCCCATTCTTCGAACTGCTGTTCGTCGGTGCAGGCGGTGATGCGTGCACGTGCTTCGTCGGTGACGGCGATGCCCCGGGCCTTGAGGATGAGGAGTAGCATCTTGGCCTCTCCCTGTACC